>DAOTUC010000024.1:0-13288 GCA_034437315.1 Anaerolineae bacterium | reverse complement strand
CGACGTGGGCGCGCACCACAACCGCGCCTGGGCGATCACCTACGACATCGCCGAGGGGCGCGACAAGGTGAGCCCGGACAAGGCCGCCAAGGTGATCGAGTTGCAGCACATCCGCCCGCTGATGGACGTGCTGGGCTGCTGCCGGCTCCAGTGGGTCGAGTTGGGTATGTCGCTCGATCATTACGGGCCGGCGATGACGGCGCTGACCGGCATCGAATACTCGTGGGAGGACCTGTTGCACATCTCGGAACGGGTGTGGAACCTGACCCGTATGATCTGGGCGCGGGATGTGAAGGGCTTCGGCCGCGAGTGGGACGCGCCGGCGCCGCGCTTCGTGGAGGAGCCAGCTATCGGTGGGCCGACCGATGGCCAGTTCACGCCCCCGGAGGCCGCCCAGCAGATGCTCGACTATTACTACGAGCAGCGCGGCTGGGACGAGAACGGCATTCCGACCCCGGAGACGCTGGAGCGGATGGGGTTGGATGAGTTAGTGAAGCGGCATTCATCGTGAGCGTGACGCTGATCCTGGTGGGAGGATTGAAAGCGTACGCCGGCGGTCGAGAACGGGTAGAAGCGAGCGCCGGCCCCACCGTGGCGGAGATTCTGGAGAACGCGGGCGTCAAAGCAGCGCTGGTGGCAGCGGCGCTGCAGAGCGACGACGAGATGGTATCCCTGGACTATCGCCCTCGTGACGGAGAGACGTTGAAACTTATCGCCGTGATGGGCGGTGGATGACGGGTATCAACTACGTACAAAAGGCAAAGTAGAAGCGATAGTGAACAGGGAGGTAGACAGAATGACGACGAATAGGGAAGTAAATATCCCATCCGCTTGGGCGCGAGATTACATCCGTGAACGGGGAGGCGTCGTCAGCATCCGCTGGACCTGGGTCTGTATGGGGTGATGACACTTTTTCAAAGGCCCATCCGGTCGGATGGCAGAGCCCGACAATCCAGAGGATTACGTTCGTTTCACGATTGATGACGATCTAAGCGCCTACGTCTCGCGCGATCTGTTGGATAAACAGGATCTCGACGTACAGAAATTACGTTTCCACATCGGCGGATATGGGGGATACTGGCTGGAACTCGCCGAGCCGTGGCGCGGTGACGAGGGGAAGGAAGTGTGAGTATGCGTTACAAAGAGTTGGGACAGCAAGTTGAGGAGGTTCAAGCGCGGCTGACGCCGGCCTTCGTCGAGGACGCCGTCCAGGCGTTGCTCCAGGAAGGAGAGGACGTAGGCGGCGGCGTCAACGCCCACCGGCTGGTCAAGTATCTGTTGGACGACCCGCACCTGCGCGACGTGGAGGCGGTGTGGGCCTATGACCGGCTTAAAGCAGCGCTCCGGGCGGCCTTCGAGGAGATTCCATCGCTTTACTACTTTGAAGGCGACTGATGAGCGGAGGACGCCGTCTTTCGTAGGTAGAAAGACGCCTCTTCCCGGTGGGAAGACACAAAAGTGAGGAATCAATGGGACATCGTCAAATATTGGTAGGCCGGCGACCGGCGGCGATCCAGGGGCTGGACGAGATGTTCGACGAACTGTACGAGCAGGGTCGACATCCCAACGATCCCGACATAGGGGAAGAACTGGTCGAGCAAGCGCGCCAACGACGTAATTACATCCCCAAACCGGCGGAGGACGACTTCGCCCAGGCCCTGCTGCGTGAGTATCGCAAACACGTCGAGCAGCGTATGTGCGGTTGCCAACCTCAAGCAGCGGATTACGGTACGTGGCGCGGGCGCCCACGGGAACACATTCCCTGGTTCCCTACGCTGGCCGAGGAGCTGTGCGACGGTTGCGGCGCGTGCCTGGAATTCTGCTCGTTCGGCGTTTACGAGGAGACATCGGATGGCAAGGTTCAAGTCGTGGAACCGTTCAAGTGTCAGGTGGGATGCAGTTCGTGCGCCAACGTCTGCCCGCCGCGAGCGATCACCTTTCCGCCGCGTAGTATGTTGGATGGGTTTCGGCCAGGCGGGCGCTGAGAAAGGATCTCTGTGATTGTGAGGGGTGACTTTAGCAAAACTGCCTTTTTGGGTTCGTCTAGGCGCTATGGTCGCGCCGACCAATCCGGCGCCGGGACGATGGGATTGGCGGCCCGGTACGCTTCTGGATACACGGTCACGAATTGGCCGTCGATGACCTGGACCAGCACCACCGGATGATCGTTTTCCCCCTCTTGATTGAAATTGACCGGGCCGAAGATCGTCTTCTCCAGATCAGTTTCGCGCAGGGCGTCGCGGATGGCCAAGCGGACGCTCTGGACGTCGCTCCAGTCCAGGCTCTCACTCGTCCCTGCTCGCTCGATGGCGTCCTTGATGACGTAGAGAGTCGTGTAGGTCTGGGCGCTGCGCATGCTCGGTTCGACGCCGTACCGGTTGACGAATCGTTCGGCGAATTCCGCCGCCGTCTGGCCGCGCTCGTCCTCCCACTTGACGTCCTTGGCCCATTGCGCAGCGCCGATGACGTATTCGGCGTGTTCGCTCGCTTGCAAGAATTCCAGCATGATGAACCCCCCGGCGTGTCCCACGTACACCTTGGGATTCAGGTCGACCGCCTCGCTGTGTTGTAACAGCTGGATCGCTTCGTTCAGGTAAGAGGCGAAGTAGATCGCGTCAGGATCGGCGGCTTTGACCCGTTCCAATAGCGCCTGGTAATTGACTGTCCCCGGGTTGTATTCCTCGTAAGCCGCGATGTCCAGATTTCGTTCGATCGCGCCCATCGCCACGGCCACGGCGGCGCTTTCCCCATAGAGAGAGTCGTCATAAATTACGGCCAGTCTGTCGATGTCCAGCTCGTCGCGGATCGTCTGGACGAAGTCGAGCGCTGTGTTGGCGTATCCGCTGGCGGGCGCGATGAGGCGAAAGACCCACTCGTAGCCCTGGGCGGTGATCAGGTCGCTGGATGCGGTGGGCGCCAGGAAGGGGATCTGGTAGGCGTTGGCCACGCCGGCGGCCGGCATCGTCGCCGCGCTGGAATAAGCGCCGCTGATGATGCTGACCTGATCCTGATTGACCAGTTCCTTCACCGCCAGTTGGGCTTGATAGGGGAGCGAACGGTCGTCCTTGACGATCAATTCCACTGGGCAGCCCAAGACGCCTCCGCTGGCGTTGATCTCTTCCATCGCCAGCGCGTAACCCCGCAGGCTCTCCAGGCCGCCTTCGGCGTGACGTCCCGTCTGCGACGTGATGACGCCGATTTGGATGGGGCACGTCGGGCCGCTCGGCCTTCGTCCGCAGGCGGCGACCAGCAATAGCGTGAGCGTCAGCCCGATCAATAGCGCGCGTTTCTGTCCTTTCATCCGCCGTCTCCGTCTCCGTTGCCCGGCGTCGCTTCGGGGGTCGTTTCGAGCGTCGGCGTGAGGGTGGGCGTCGCGGTCAGGGTGGACGTCGGTTCCTGCACCGTGACCTCGACCGAACGGCTGACCCGTTGCTCGCCGTTGCGGGCGATCAGGGTGAAGGTCGTCGATTGGTTGACCGCAATCGTGACATCCCCCTGAGCCGCCAGGTTGGATAGCGTCTCGTGGTCGGGGCTGGTGATCTCGATGCTGCTCGTCTCTCCGGCGATGGACCAGGCGAGGCGCGTTTCGTTGTTTTCATCCTTGACCATCTCGCGCGGAGTGACGGTGAAATATTCGATCTCCGGCCTGCTTTCCTCATCTTCATCTTCATCCTCATCTTCATCCTTGATTTCACCACTGGCGCCGGGGGTCGATTCGACGATGACGTTTTGCAGCGTCCGCACCTCGGTCTCTCCCTTGGCAGCGCTCAAGATGAGGTCCATCGTCTTTTCCGGCGCGTAGATCGTGCTCCCCTGGGGAGGGTACTCGTCGCCCAGCGGGGCGATCTTGACCGACGTCGCGCCCAGCACCGACCAGGTGAGCGACACTGTCTCCCCGGGGGCGATCCGGGTCGGCTGCACGTCGAAGCGCTCAATCACCAGGGTGGGGGGGATGACGCGCACCATCATACTCTGCAGGTCGATGCCGGAAGCGTTGCTGGCCTCCAGGATATAAATGGCGTTCGACTCCGGTGTGAGCTCCCGTTGCCCGATGTATTCATCCGGCGGGATGACCTCGGCGACGCTGTTGGCGGTGAACACGACCTGGTCGGCGCCGCTGACCGACCAGTGCAGCGTGATGCGCTCTCCTTTGACGATCTCCTTCTTGCTGGCGGCGAACGTCTCGATGCGTGGGTCTCTGGGGATCACGATCACCGTCTGTGAGCGCGATTTGCTCAACCACTGGGGGAGAAGCCGGGATAGCCAATTGTCTGCTTTCAATTGGTACGTGGCGACGTTTTCGCTAGGGGTATGGGTGACCATCCCCGAGGGGCCTTCGATCTGGCCATCGTACCCGTCGATCTCCAGGTCGGTGGCGAAGGCTGAGACGCGCCATTGCAAGCGCACGGTGTCGCCGGCGCGGATGATGCCAGTCTCCGGCTCGATCCGGAAGTAGTGGATGCGCGGTTGGAAGATGAGTACGACGCTGATCGCCAGGAGGAGAATCAGGAAAAGCATACGCAGCGGTCCGATGAGGGGCTTGCTCCACAATTGCCCCATTACGGCGCGCGAGTTTTCATCCCCTTCCAACAGGCTGGCGGTGACGTTGAAGGCGTAGAAGTGAGGGCTCATCGCCGCCAGTTGGTGGGATATGGGCGTGATGGAGATGGGGACGGCGATGGTCCGCGCGGGCGGGAGGCGCATCTCCGCCTGGCGCACCAGGCTGGTCGATTCGCCCGGCACATCGATCTCGAAACTGCACGCTTGCTCGTCGTCGTGCGCCTCAATGCGGAACAGGGCGTGGCTGTTCCCTCGGTTGGTGATCGGCAGCGTCACTCGCCCGGTCTGCTTGCTCCAGGAGACGGTCTGTTGCTTGGGCGAGAGCTCGCCGATGGAAAACTCGTAGTAAGGGTTGATCGTCAGGAGCGCGCCCATCCGGCTGGCCCGTTCCGGGTGGTTGGGCGAGGTCACGACGATCGTGATCGGATAAACACCGGCGCGACTGGAGGGCGAGCGGGGCGGCGTGATGGCGATCGTCGCCCCGGCCCGTTCTCCCTCGTTCAAATTGACCTGCGGCGTCGAGAGGTCAATCCAGCTCTCGTTGACGCCTTCTACGTGGATGTTGAACGTGGCGACGATATCTCCCCCGTTGGCGATGGTCAGCCGGGTGCTTGCTGCCTCCTCTACGTCGACGCTCCACTCCCGCTCCGTCAGCTCGGTCACGATCACGTCGTCGTGTTGGTCGGGCGGCGGGTTCGCCGAACGGGCGCGGTCTGGGGCGACCGGTCGAGCATCGTTTGCGCCGCCGGCGGGCTGTTGGGCCTCGTCATCCGATAAGCCGAAATCGACCTTGCTCAGCTGATCCATTTGCCGGGGCGGTGTGAATTTCTTCGCGCCGGGCATCATCTTGCCGAGGCTTTGCCACAAGTCCTTGATCCCCGATACGGACGTCTGGGTTTCCGCCGCCGCCTCGCGCGTATCTATCCCTCTATCCTCCTCGAGCAGGATGAACGTGGTGTCGGCGATTTCCAGCGGCGTCCATCCAGGCAGCGGGGTGGGCGTGTTGTAGGGCGTCGCCTGACCGTCGATGGCGACGTTCTGCTCGGTGCTCAACTTCACCACGTAACAGGGACGTTGCCGGTAATCGAGCACGACGTGGAAGGGGGCGATGACCGGGCTGTCGATGACGATGTCGTTGTCCGGGTCGCGCCCGATGTTGACCACGCCCCGGCGCGGGTCAAGGTCGTAGAACACAACCTTGCCGTCGGGATGGATGATTTCCAGTTGTTGCGATATTTGCATGCTTACCTACTTGCAACTTACGCGCTTCCCACTCATCTCAGCGTGAAAACGGCTAAGGTGGAAGCGCATATCAAAGCGACGAGCGCCAGTTCGATCAAGACGAGGCCCGCCAGGGCGAAGAATGGGAGGGCGTGATGAAACCAGGATACCGCCGCGACTTCAATTTGTCCTTCGATGGTCTTCGCTGGCGCTTCGGCCGCCGGCGCTTGGGCCGCCTTGGCGACGACCGTGAACGGGTAGATTTGCGTCTGGGCGGGCCGCCCGACCGGCGTGACGAGCAAGTCGAGCGGCAGGCTCTCCCCCGGCGGCGTCGGTGGAGTGCGCGTCCAGCCGTTCTCCTGCTCCAAGGCGGCGATTGGCGGCGGTTGGGATTGCCGCCTTTCGTCTCCCGTCGCTTGGCCCTGTTCTTGACCTATCGCTTGGCCCCTCTGTTGATCGGTCTTCTGATCGGTTTGATAGGTTTCCTGGATCGCTCCATCCGCTGGGAGCTCCCGGGATGAGGGTTGAGAGGGTGGAGACGCCGCCCGTTTTGTCGGGGCGGGCTGAACCCGTGACATATGCTTGGGAATGCGTTGGACGCGACCGACGAACTCGCCGGGCGCTTTTTGGGCGCGACTGGCTGCGGTCTGGTGCTGGCGAAGCTGGGTCGATAGATTCTTCAGCGGCCGGCCCATTGAGCTTGGCAGGAGCGCGCCCACCGCGCCGATTGTGTCGGCGACGGCGCGGCTTATGTTCATCAACCAATTCGCTTTCTCCCGAGCGCCGCTCAAGCCGCCGCCGCCTCCTCCTCCTCCTCCTTCTCCTCCTTCTCCTCCTTCTCCTCTTCCTCCTCCTCCTCCTTCTCCTCCTTCTCCTCTTCCTCCTCCTCCTCTTGATGGCGCTCGTTCCGGGCGTTGTTGTGGTTTAGGTCGCGGGCGTGGGGCCGCCTCGACCGACGAGGGGCGGCGAGTGTCTGAGGTGATCGGTTCAGGCGTGCGGGTTATCTCGGCCGGCGGCGGGGCGGCGAATGGCAGCGGCCCGCTCAGCGCGAAACGGAAGCGGAGCGCGCCGGATGGCTCCTGGACCTGCAGGCGGTAGCGGCTGGGTACGTTGCCCAGGTTCTTGACGCGCACCCGGCAAACCTGGCGGTAGCGCACGCGCTGCCACGCCAGGGCCGCGCCGAGCGCGGTCAGGGTGATGAGGGCGACAGCGCCGAGCGCAATGAGGAGGGTCAAGCCCACCGTGTATCGTTGCCAGTCTGGCGCAGGTTGCGGAGGTGGTGTGGGCGACGGCGGCGGCGGAACCTGGACGCTGACGCGGTCGCTTCCCCCGTTCCCCACCCTATCGATGACCTGAACCGTCAAGATGTGGTCGCCAGGGGCGAGGCCGGCCGTATCCCACGCGAAAGTGTAGGGCGGCTCGCGTCGTTCGGCCAGGATTTCGCCGTCCAGGCGATAGGTCACCGATTGCACCGGCGCGGGCGCGTTCACCTTGGTCGATAGCCGGAACGCGCCGATCACCGGCTGTCCCTCAATGACCCCCATCAGGCTGACAGTGATTTGGGTGATTTGCGCCTCAATGTGGCCCCGGTCCTCTCCCACACCCCGGGGGGTGACGACGCGGACGGTCAACTCGTGGGTCCCGCCGTCCGGCTTGATGTCTGACCAGTACCGGACCTGGTATCCCTGCCGCAGGAGCCAGACGATGGTCTGCAAGGCGTCGGCGATCTCGTGGGTGTTCTGGGCGGCGTAGAATTGCCCGCCGGTCTGCCGAGCTAGGTCGCTCAAAGATTCAATCGTGATCTGGTCCCCGATTCCGACGACGTAGACGGGTACATTGGACGCCTGGGCCTGATCGAGGGCGACTGTCTCGCTACCGCCGTCGGTCACGAGGATGATGACGGTGCGGCTCGCGCTGTGTGCGTCGGCCAATGCGACCGCCTCCGAGACGGCGTCGTCCAGCGCGCTGCGGGTTCCCTGGGCCGTCAGGCCATCCAATGACGCCTGGAGGATCTCCCGGCTGCCGGTGAAACGCTGGATTACCTGGGCCTCGTCGTGGAAGGTGAGCAGGGCGATCTCGTCCCGCTCGCCCATCCCGTTGATGAAGGCGCCCATCGCCGTTTGAATCTGGGCCAGCCGCTCATCGGAGGTGTGGACGTCCAGGGCCAGGATCACGTCGAGCGGCTGGGCGTCGTTCTGCTCCACCATGAGGGATGCGCCGGCGACCGGCTCGCCCTCCTTGCCTTCCTCGAAGAGACGGAAATTGTCGTCGCCCAACCGCTCCACCGGCGAGACGTCCGGCCCGGTCACGGCGACGTCGACTGTCACCTGGGGGAAGCCCCGGTAGTCGATGCGCGTGATGGCGACGTCCAGCGGTTCGCCCTGTTGTGCCTGGGCGCGTCCCCATATACTATTCGACAGGCCCGGCGATAGGGACAGTGACAGGAGTAGAAGCGAGGTCAGTGACGTGACGAGGATTTGGATCTTCTTGTGGGTCGTATGTCTCACGCTTTCACTCCAATATCTCGGTATCTGTCTCAGGCCCCACTTCGGGCATGGTCAGGCTCAACTCGTGATCGTAGAAAGGCAGAATCTCGATCACCTGAGAGACGACGCGTTGTTCCCCTGGGTAGGCCTCCGGCGCTGTGGCCCGGATTTGGATGGCGTGCGGGCCGGCCGGCGGCTCCGGTCTGCGCGGGTGGTCGAGGCGCAGGGGCACGTCCCGGGCGGCGCCGGGGAACAGGATCGGCCCCGGTCCCACGTCGTAACAGTCGGACGGCAGCCCCTCCAGCGCCAGGTCGAACTGGACGCCGGTCTGCTGCCCCTGGTTGCGGACGGTGATGGCGCCCTCGATGGGTTGGTCGGGTCCCAGCGCGGTCTGCGAGAGCGTTAAGGTCAGTCCGATGACGCCGGAATTGGTGGCGCGCGTTGGTTGTGCATCTGCGCGCTGAGGCGCGGGTTCAGAGCCGGTTTCGGTCGATGACCAGTGCTCCTCCCCCATAGTTTCGTCGACGGTCGTCTCGCCGGCGCGGAAGGTCAGCGTGAAATCGCCCAACTGGACGCATTCCCCGTCGGCGACGTCGCGGGCGGCGCGCGGGGGGAGCACCTCGTCCCCCGCCGGGCCCACGAAGACGGCGGCGTCGCCCACGTTGACCAACCGGTATCCGGCCGATTCGGGCAGTGAGATGATCTGCAAGTGCCGGGGCGCGATCTCCCCGCGACCGCCATCGTCCAGCGCCAGGTCGTTGCCGGGGTCGCTCCCCACGTGGATGAGGCGTTTGTGCACCTGATAGGTCTTGCGCCAGCCGTTTACGTTGGCGATTTCGATTTTGGGCGGATGGGTCATGGGTTTAGGGTTTCCTTGGACTTGGGTTTCACGTTTCGAGTAAGTATTCGAGTATCTTCTCAATAATTTGGGATGAATCTGTTCGTAGTGCGCACTTCAGTGCGCTTTAGGGGCGCTGAAGTGCCTACTACGAACAAGCCCCCGGTTTATTGAGAAGATACGTATTCGACGTTATTCGCGTTGAGCAACTTCAAAAACTCTTTGAAGTCGGGTGGTAGCTGGATCGTAGCCATAGATAATCTGCCTCATGAGCTCAAGCGCCTCCAGGCGTTCGTGAGGCGTCTTGGCGTGCCAATACTGCTTTTCCTCGGATTCGTCAAGCGACACGACCGCAAAAGCGCGTTTGTCTATTTTCGGAAAGTCGGACGCATTCATCGTTTTTCTTTTCGATCTAATCGATCTAAGCGCTTGCTATTTGCGCAAAATCAAGTACAATGTTTACGATTGAACAATTGTACAATTCAGGTTAGAAAGGGAGAATAGATCTTTGAACGACATTGTGATTGATACATCCGCTATCATCGCCGTCATCGCTGGCGAACCGGAGCGTGTTATGCTGATTGAGCACACCCAGGGCGCTGATTTGATCGCTCCTCCGTCCGTGCACTGGGAAATCGGTAACGCGCTCTCCGCAATGTTCAAGCGTCAACGCATCTCGCTGGCCCAGGCGCTCAAGGCTTTATCAGTCTATCAGCAGATTCCGATCCGCTTTGTCGACGTCGAGTTGGATGAGGCGCTCAAAATAGCCGACGACCTGGGCATCTATGCTTACGATGCTTACCTGGTTCAGGCTGCTTTGAAATATCGTTCGCCCCTGCTCACCTTGGACAATTACTTGATCGAGTGTGCAGAACAGATGAAGGCCAGAGTCATTGAGGTGAATAGATGATCGTATACACCTATTCCGAAGCGCGACAAAATCTCGCCTCTCTCCTCGAACAAGCCGCCAAATATGGCGAAGTCCGAATCAAGCGTCAGGACGGGCAGGTCTTCGCCGTGCGGGTCGAAGCCCGAACCGAGTCGCCGCTCGACGTCGAGACGGTAGACCTGGGGGTCGACGCGGCCGAGATCGTGGACATCGTTCGCGAGAGCAGGGCGCGCGGTCCCAGGGCATAATCGGAACCAACAAGGAAAAAATTCGTGTAGTTTTACCATACTTGCCAGTTGCCTGATACCATTTTACTGGCCTTTGTGGAATTTGGCAATGGGTGGCGCGTGAGGAGGAAACGGGGCCGCCCGTCATTCAATCAACAGGGCTGTGCGCGCCAGGCCGTGGAGGTTTCGTTCCAGGGCCTCGGCCAGGAGCTGCCGCACCTCTTGGGGGGATTCGACCGGCCGGCCCTCCTGTTGGATTTTCAGCACGCCGTCGGCCACCGGCCCGTCGAGGAACGCCTGCAGGAGCGTCTCCCGGTCGTGTTGGCCGTCCAGGCGAAGCAGCAGGTAGCGGTTGAACGCGTCCAGCGTCACACGCTCGTGGCGCAGGTTGGTGACGATGTGGCTGTCCTGGGCCTGGAGGCGGGCCAGGGGGCTGGCCTGGGGGCGCTCGCCGACGGTCAGCGTCAGCGGCGGGGCGTAGGTGTGAAACCGGACCAGGGCGCCGCTGTAGCTGTAGGCCTTCAGCAGGTTAGCGCCCAGGATCTGGGCGTCAATCAATCGGGTGCGCTCATCGCTCGTCTCGCTTGCCGCGCCCTCTCGCGCCGCCAAGCGGGCGCGGGCTTCGACCAAGGCTTGCTCGAAGGGAACCGCCTGGGGCCAGATATCGTACAGGTAGCGCATCGCGGCCTTGGTGATCGGATGGTCGGTTGAGATGGCCGCCCCGTCCAATCCCTCGAATTTGACGACGACGACGCCGACGCCGTTGGGGGGATTCGCCGCGCCATCCACGACGGGCGCCGGTTTGGCCTGCGAGGCCACGTAGAGCCGCTGCAAACGCTCCGGCTTGATCTTGCGGCTGAAGGGCACGTCCGCGTGACAGAGCAGCGTCTGGCGCAGGGAGCGATTGCGCAGGAAGTCCATGTACTGCTCCAATTCGACGACGTCGCGGGCCATCTCGCACAGGCGCTCCGATACTTGCGGTGGGAAATTGCTATCGACCATGCTGTGGAATTCCGCCTCGGCCAGGTATTGGAGGCCGTGCTCCGCCGCATGCCGAGCGAACTGGTGGAAGTAGACCGGTTCGTTGTGGGTCTCCAGCTCGTCGTGGAGCAGCAGCGCGTCGATCTTGGGCCGCCGCCGGCCCTCCAGCTCCCCCGACAGGAACTGGGCGTACATGTGGATGAAACTGGCATAGGCGCCCATAGCGACGCTGCCCGCAGCACCATCCGTGCCGGAGGTCGCCTGGACCAGGAAATCCAGCAGGTCCCGCGCCTGGGCCGCCCGCGCGTGGGGGTCTTCCACGTCGCGGGTGTGGTAGCGCATCATATCGCGGACGATGTTGAGCATGTGCCAGCCGGGGTAGGTGTTGTAACTCACGTAGGCCACGCCGTTGGGGGCCAGGTTCTCCCGGCACACCGATAGCAGCTTGTCGCGCACCGCTTCGGGTGTCCAGGAATAGACGCCGTGGGCGATGACGTAATCGAAGCGGCCCAGGCTATCGGCAGCCGGAGGCGGCGCGACGTCGAGGATGTCCATGTGGCGGAGCGTGACGTTGGTCAGCCCCAGCGCGTCGATCATCTCCTGCCCCTGGGCGATCTGGCGGGCGGCCAGGTCGACGCCCACGAACGCGCTCCCCGGCAGACCGTAGGCCATGGGGATCAGGTTGCCGCCGCCGGCGCAGCCCAGCTCGAGCACGCGGCATTCGGTCACCGGCGGTGGCTCCATCCCCAGAAGCGTCGCCACCGTCGCCAGGCGATCGGGATGGGTCTGGGCATAGGAGAGGTTGGGGTAAGGGACCTGGTCGTAGCTCGTCCCGGTGGAACGGGCGGCGGTCGGGGCCACCGGTCACTCGCCCCGGATGCGCTTGCGCCGGGCCAGGGCGTAGGCGACGACGTTGCCGCCCCATTCCATCGCCGAGCGAATCTCCTCCCGTGACGCTGATCCGCCGCGCCGCTCGCCCTGCCACAGGCAGCCATAATCGTGGGTGCTGAAGATCACCGCGTCGCTGACCACCACGCGGGGCGATCCCTGGGTCTCGAATCCAGGCGGCGGGGCGGCGAAGAGGAACGGTTCCCGCAACAGGCGGTGGTCGGAGCGCAGTTCGCTGAGTTCCACGCCCAGGTCGGACAGCAGGTTGTAGAAGGCGGTGTCGGACTGGGGCTCGCTGGACTGCGCGCCGGACTGCGCGCCACCATCCGTCTCGTGGCGGCAGCTTTCGATGAACAGGGTCCCCCCGCGCTCCATGTAGGCGTACAGCGCCTCCATCTCCTCCTTGCCCATCTGGAACGAGCCCTGGCCCACCAGGTAGACCAGCGTATAGACCTCAAGGCCCGGCGCGATGGGGATGTCGTGGTCGACGTGCAGTTGGTGTCCGGCGTCCAGGCCGGGTCGGCGGCCGAAGGCGCGGGCCATATAATTGGCGCCCTCGCTGTGCCGGGCGCTCTTCATTCCGCCGCCCACGTAACAGACCGCCATGGCCAGGGCCTCCCGCCGTGCAGCGCCGATCTCCCGGCGGAAGCGCAGGTCGATCTCGTTCGCGCCGGGGTGGGCGGCGTCCTGGGCGTTGAAGATGAGGGAATCCCGTTCCTGCCGCCGGATGCGCGCTAACTCAGCACCTTTGGATGCCGAGCGTTGCGTCTGGGTCTCGATCCCGAACTCGGCCTGGACGTAACGGGCGCTTTCAGGGCCGGCGTCTTCCTCGGACGTGGGCGCAGATTCGCTCTCGCCGTAACTGAGCAGCAGGTACAGCCGGCCCTCGGCCGTTTGGCCGACGTCGTAGGTGATCGGTTCCTTCAGGACGATGAGGCGGCCCTGCGGGTCGATGGCGACGCCGGGCTGGATGTAGACCGCCGTGTCGGGCGGGTCGCTGGCGATGACGTCCAGCCCGCTCACGATGCCCGACCCGTGACTGAGCATGTGGTGGAAGCGCTGGCGTTGGCGGTGGTAATCGTGCGCCTCGCGCCAGACGTCGGCGGTCACGGCCAATCCATCGACCGGCTTGATCCGCCGGGTGGGGAATTTCTGGAGTGTGTCTTTGTCAATCTTCATTTTTTACCTCTTGTAGGTT
>DAOTUC010000023.1:0-2688 GCA_034437315.1 Anaerolineae bacterium | reverse complement strand
ACGTTCACTTAAATTCGACTTCAGGAGGTAATGGAATGACTGAGATATTGGCAGTGGATATTGGGTACGGATATACCAAGGGGCTCACGTCCCGGAAGAAAATCATCACGGCCTCAATGGTCGGCCCAGCGGAGCAGATCCGTTTTGAAAGCGACGTCATCAAGGCCAACGGACACAACATCACCGTCGAGGTGGACGGTCGCTGGTATTTCGTCGGCGACCAGGCAGCGCTGCAGAGCGCGAGCGCCAGCCAGACCCTGGACGTGACGCGGACGGGCAGCACTGAGCAGAAGGTGCTCTTCTACGCCGTGGCCTCGGATCTGGTCAAGACGACGACCGATGAAATCACCGTGGTGACCGGTTTGCCGGTGGCCGACTACGATGATCACAATCGACAGCTACTGCGAGAGATGCTCAATGGGGAGCACATGGTCGATCGGCGTGGGAAACACAAGCGATGTTTTGGGGTAACCGCCGTCTACCCCATCCCCCAGGCGATGGGGGCGCTGTTTGCCCTGGTGCTGGACCGGAGAGGTGTGCTCGTCGATAGCGATCTTGCCAGGGGACGGGTAGGATTGATAGACGTAGGTACGTTAACCACCAACTACGTGCTGGTGGATCGGTTGCGCTACGTCGAAATGGAGAGTGACTCCATCACGACAGGGATGAGCGAGATGTTGGGCAAGGTAGCCAAGGATCTGAAACGTCTGCACGGGCTGGACTGGGGGCTGCAACTGGGTCGGGTGGATCGAGCAGTTCGGGCGCGGGCGGTGGAGGTGTACGGCGACCCGGTAGATATCGCCGGTGTCGTGGACCCCCACTTGGAAGCGCTGGGTGATACTATCGTGTCGAAGGCGCGCTCGCTCTGGGGGGCGGGGGTGGAACTGAAAGCGGTGGTCTTGACCGGCGGGGGCAGCCTGGAACTGGCGCCGTATGTGCGGCGGGCTTTTCCTCACGTCCGAACGGTGAGCGGCGATCCCCAATTTGCGAACGCAACGGGATACCTGCGGGCAGGGCTGCGGCGCTTCGGAGGCTGATGTGGTACGTCTGTATCACAACTGTTCTTTTGTGGTACAGACGTGGTACAAGCGGGAAGGATGAGAACGAATGATACGGGTGAGGCTACGGCCAGGTAAAGATGATGATATCGCGGCCTGGTACGAAGGGCAAGAGAACCGGAGCGAGGCGGTCCGGCGAGCAATACGGGCCTATATACAGCACGGCGGGGGCTTTATAGATCAAAAATCTCCATTGGAGGCAATCAGTCGAGAATTGGCTCGACTACCTGACGTGGTAGCGGATGCGGTGAGATCGGTTCTTCCGGAGGCGTTAGCTGCCTATTGTCCATCGCCGAGCTTGATTGATGAGGATGATCCCGGAGCGGAGGACCCCGAGCTGGCGGCTCGGCTCGAAGCACAACTGGACGACCTGTTTGGAAGTTGAGATAAGGAGATGAGGAAATATGATGCCAAACGCGGATTTGTCGGGTGATATGCTCATCATCTTCATCGGCGTGGCCGTCTTTGTCCTGGCTATCCTGGTGCTGTTATTTACCAAGCGGCTGGGCATGTTCCTGCTCACCATCGGCGTTCTCGCCGTGATCGCCGTAGTCGCGCTTTCGATGCTCAGTCAAGCGGAGGCCAGTCGCGAGGCGGCCAAGGCGGCTAAAACGGCGGCTACAGCGGCCACCGTTGCCTCGGCGGGGCAGACGGCGAACAGTTTCGCGTTGGCCATGCTATCCGGCGCGCTGATCGTTGTTACTCTCATCGCCCTGGGTGGGGTGGGCTACTTCTGGATTCGCGTCAGGCAGGCCGAGAATGAGCGGATAACAAACATCCGGGCGCAAAGACAGGCCAGATCAGGCAAGTGGACGTCCGGCCCCCACGCGCTGTGGGGACGGGATGGTCAAAGCCCAAACCCTCAATCCTATCTTGGCGGAGACACTTACCCGATGTCTCTGTTGCTCCAGCAACTGATGAGCATGCAGGCGATGATGATGCAAGCCTGGATGCGCCCGCAGGTAGGGCCACAATATCCGCCCGCCCCACCCCGGCGACAAGGACGTCAACCAGCACAACTGGGATGGGAGTGGGACGAATGGGATGGTCAAAGCGACGGCGGGGCTGGCGAGGAAGAGAGCGATCCGCCCGTCCCGCTCGATTGGGGCTGGTAAGTCGAGAGTTGAGAGTTGAGAGTTGAGAAGATCGGACGGTGAATGATGAACAAACGAACGCCAATCCTACTCATAACAATGGGGCTAATTACTGTCTTGCTGACGCTGATGGCGGTTGCCGGGTGCGCCGCGCCTGCTGGGGGCTACACATCCCCGTCCGGCCCTGAGTTTCTCACCCAGGCTGCCGCCAATCTCGCCGCCGCTACTTCGATTGCCAAACAAACAGCCGATGCCGCCACAGCCGTCGCGCAGCAGACGGCGGAAGTCTTGCGACAAACCGAGGTTGTACGGGAGCAGTGGGCATTCGAGGCCACACAAACCGCTGTTGCCGTTGAAGCGGCTCGGCAGGAAAGCGCGCAGGCGACGGAAACAGCTCAGGCCTATCAGCACGCTACAGCCACCGCTCAAGTCCAGGCTACAGCCGCCGCCCAGGCCGCGCTACAGGCCACGAAGGTCGCTGAGGCCCACGCTACGGGGACGGCTCAGGCGAATCAACAGGCTACAGCCACCGCTCA
>DAOTUC010000022.1:0-5497 GCA_034437315.1 Anaerolineae bacterium | reverse complement strand
CATAGACCCTAAAGGTTTTTGCGCTGGTTTTGATGGAAAAAGGTCATTGTTTAAGGCAAAAACGTTGTTTGCGCGGCCTTGAGCAAAACCTTTAGGGTCTCGCCATGCGAAATCCCAGAGAACCTCAATCTCAAGCACCCAGCGCCGGCGAGGCGCGTGTGCGCCCTTGTCAGCATCAGATCGAAGCGACCAGCACCTCCTCGGCGGCGTCCAGACGGGCCAGAACCTCCTCGCGCCCCACGATGACCAGGGAACCGAAGAGCGGCGGGGCCACTTTCTGCCCGGTCACCGCCCAGCGCACGATCCCAAACAACGGCCCGGCCTTGATCCCCATCTCGGCGGCCAGGTCTCGCATCGGCTGTTCCATCGCCTCCGGCTCGAAAGGCTCGATCTCCGCCAGCAGGGCGCGTACCCTCCGAAGCGCCTCCAGGCTCTCCGCTGGTGACATCTTCTTGCCCACCAGCTTGTCCGCCGGGGGCGGGGCCACGTCCCGGAAAAGGAACGCCGTCCACTCGACGATCTCGTCCAGGCGCTTGAGCCGCTCCTGTACCAGCGGGATGACAGGCCGGAGCCGCTCTCGCACGTCCGCCGGGCACGGATCGGGCGCGAAGCCGGCCGCCTGCCAGAAGGGCAACAGGCGCGCCAACAGCGCCTCCTCCGGGAGATTGCGGATGTAGACGCCGTTCATCCAATCCAGCTTCTTATAGGAGAAAGCCGCCGACGCCTTGTTCACCCGGAACAGGTCGAAGCGCTCGATCAATTCCTCGCGGGTGAAAATCTCTTGCTCATCCCCCTCGCCCGGCGCCCAGCCCAGGAGCGCCAGATAGTTGAACAGCGCCTCCGGCAGATACCCCTGCTCACGAAACTGTTCGATAGCGGTCGCCCCGTGTCGCTTGGAGAGCTTTTTGCCGTCCTGACCCATCACCAGCGGCACGTGACAATAGATCGGCAGTTCCCATCCCATCGCCTCGTACAACAGGATGTGCTTGGGCGTGCTGGGGAGCCACTCGTCGGCGCGGGCGATGTGGGTCACTTCCATCAGGTGATCGTCCACCACCACCGCCAGGTGATAGGTGGGGTAGCCGTCCGATTTGAGGAGCACCTGGTCGTCGATCATCCGGTTTTCGTAGACGATGTCCCCCTTGATGACGTCGTGGAAAGACGTTTCACCCTCCAACGGGACCTTGAGTCGCACGACGGCGTTGGGGTCGTCGGGCGAGACAGCGTCTGGCGGGAGGTTGCGGCAATGCCGGTCGTACATCGGCGTCTTCTTACGCGCCCGCTGCTCCGCACGGACCTGTTCCAATCGCTCCGGGGTACAGTTGCAGCGATAGGCCCATCCTCGCTCGATCAATTCCGCCGCGACCTTGCGATACAGCGGCAATCGCTCCGACTGAATGTACGGCCCACGGGGCCCGCCGGCGGCGTAGACGTCGGCGTTCTCCACGCCGGAGCGTCGTAGCGCCTCCGCATCCGGCCCCTCGTCCCAATCCAGGCCCATCCAGCGCAGGCCTTCCATCAAGGTCACGATCGTCTCCGGCTCGTACCGGGCGCGGTCGGTGTCCTCGATGCGCAGGATGAATTGGCCGTCGTTCTGGCGAGCGAAAAGCCAGTTAAAAATCACCGTCCGCACGCTGCCGACGTGTAACTCGCCGGTGGGGCTGGGGGCAAAACGAACGCGAACACTCATAGCAGTGATTACTCCTCTCTACTTTTTCTGTTTCTGTTTCTTCAGGATCTTGGCCCAGGTATCGCGCAGGGAGACGGTTTCGTTGAAGACCAGCCGTTCCTCCGTCGAATCCGGGTCGACGCAGAAATAGCCCTTGCGCATAAACTGGTAGCGGTCGCCGGGCCGGGCCTCCGCCAGCGCCGGTTCCACCTTGGCCGACGCCAGCACGGTCATCGAATCCGGGTTGACGTAGGCCGTGAAATCGTCGCCCAGCTCTTCGGGATCCTCCTTGGTGAAGAGGTGGTCGTACCGGCGCACCTCGACGTCCAGCGCGTGGGGGGCCGAGACCCAATGGATCGTCCCCTTGACCTTGCGCCCATCGGGCGACGAGCCGCCCCGCGTCTCGGGGTCGTAGGTGCAGTGCAACGCGATCACCTCGCCAGTCTCCTCATCCTTGACGACGTCCACACAGGTGACGTAATAGGCGCGGATCAGCCGCACCTCGCGCCCCGGCGCCAGGCGGTAGAACTTCCTGGGCGGGTCCTCGCGGAAATCGTCCCGGTCGATGTATATCTCCCGGGAGAACGGCGCCTCGCGCGTCCCCTGGCTCGGATCGAAGGGGTGATTATCGACTTCCATCATCTCCACCTGGCCCTCGGGGTAATTGTCGATGACGACCTTGAGCGGGTTCAGGACGCCCATCGCCCGGGGCGCCCGCTGGTTCAGGTCGTCCCGGATGCAATGCTCCAGGAAGGCGATGTCGATGACGCTGTCCGCCTTGGCGACGCCGATCTCGTCGCAGAAGGTGCGAATCGCCTCCGGTGTGTAGCCCCGCCGGCGCAGGCCGGAAAGCGTCGGCATGCGGGGGTCATCCCATCCGCTGACGTATCCCTCCTCGACCAGGCGCAACAACTTGCGCTTGCTCATCACGGTGTAATTGAGGTTGAGGCGCGCGAACTCGATTTGCCGGGGATGATAGATGCCCAATTGATCCAGGAACCAATTGTACAACGGGCGGTGGGCCTCATACTCCAACGAGCATAACGAGTGGGTGATCCGCTCGATGGAATCGCTCTGGCCGTGCGCCCAATCGTACATCGGGTAGATGCACCATTCGTCGCCGGTGCGATGGTGGGTCTGGTGCAGGATGCGGTACATCACCGGGTCGCGCAAGTTCATATTGGGCGAGGCCATGTCGATCTTGGCCCGCAGCGTGCGGGCGCCATCCTCGAACTCGCCGGCCCGCATGCGTTGGAAAAGGTCCAGGTTCTCCTCGACCGAGCGATCGCGATAGGGGCTGTTCTTGCCCGGCTTGGTCAGTGTACCCCGGTATTCCCGGATTTCCTCCGCGCTCAGGTCGCAGACGTAGGCCTTGCCCTTTTTGATCAGGTCGATGGCGTAGTCATAGAGCTGCTCGAAATAGTCGGAGGCGTAGTATAACCGGTCGCCCCAATCGAAACCGAGCCAATGGATGTCCTCGATGATCGAATCGACGTACTCGACATCCTCCTTTACCGGGTTGGTATCGTCAAAGCGCAGGTTGCACAGGCCGCCGTAATCCTGGGCGATTCCAAAGTCGATGCAGATCGCCTTGGCGTGCCCGATGTGCAGGTAGCCGTTCGGTTCCGGCGGGAAGCGGGTGTGCACCCGCCCGTCGAAACGACCAGAGCGCAGATCTTCCTCGACCGCCCGGCGGATAAAGTCGGAAGACTCCTCTACCTGGGCGTTTTCATTCCTCGTTTCATCTACCATTTTGATTATCCCTTCTCATTCATCTCGTCCGATAAATGCGCCGGCGCGGCCGGCAGCGAGAAATAGAACGTGCTCCCCGCCCCGACCTCGCTTTCCACCCACACCCGCCCGCCCAACTTTTCCACGATCCGGCGCACGATAGATAAACCCAATCCATAACCGGTCGCCTGGATCTGTTTGAGCTGCGTAAAAGGTGTGAATAAACGTTCCTGTTCCTCCGGTGTCAGTCCTTGCCCGTTATCCTGGATCCAGAAATAGATCGGCTCTTCGTCCTCGTCACCACCCGCCTCGGCGCCCAGGCGCAAGCGAGGCGGGTCGCCGCCGTACTTGATGCCATTGCTGATGTAATTGACCCAAACTTCCTCAATCCATGGCCCATATCCCAACGTGGTGGGCCATTGCTCCGGCAAAATGATTTCGGCGTCGTTTTCTTCGATCATGTAGGACATTCTGTGCAACACGTCATCCAAAATGTGAGCCATATCCAGGGGTTTCGGATCGACTTTCATCTCCCGCACGCCGGCCAGCAACAAGAGCGCATCAATGATGTTCTTCATCTTGCGACCGCTCTTGGCGATGTGCGAAAGATATCTGTCTACATCCTCGTCGTCGAGCGTTCGATACGAATCGCGCAATGTCTCGGCAAAGCCTACGACGTAGGTCAATGGATTTTTAAGATCGTGGGCCACCGTGTAGGAGAAGGCTTTCAACTCATCATTGCGTATCTTTAATTCATTCGTCTTGTGGCGCAACATCTCCACCAGGCGGGCGTTGTCGATGGCAATAGTCGCCGGCGCGGCCAACGATTCCAACAACATCAGATCGGTTTGTCTGAAGAAGTCGACCGCTACGTCCATCGCCTGGATGACGCCGATGACGCCCTCCTTGGTTCGCAGAGGCGTCGTCAGGATAGAACGGAGCGGCAATCCGGTCGTCTGATCGACCGCTTTGAAGTGACGCTTGTCCTTGGTGATGTCTGGGATGATCAGGCTGTCGCCGTGCTCGACCACCCAACCGGCGATGCCCTCGCCTGGGGGCAGCCGCCATCCCTGCACGATTTCGCTCTGCGGCCCTGTCGCCTGACGACAGACCAGATCTCCCGTATCCTGATCGATGAGCCAGATGGAAACGGCCACCACGTCCAACAGGCGACGCACTTCTTCCAGGACGGCGAGCAGCACCTCGTCCAGATCGAGCGTCGAGCCAAAGGCCCGGCTCGACCGGTTGATCAAGGCCAACTCCCGGTTGCGATATTGTAGGGCCTCGGTCACCCGCTTGCGGTCGGTGATTTCTTGCTCCAGGTGCATGATGGCGTTCATCAGGTCGGATGTGCGCTCTTGCACCATGTGTTCCAGGCGCTGGCGATACTCGTCCAGTTCCAGCTCTGCATTTCGGCACTCGGCGAAGTAGGCTGCGCTGATCTGCGCCTGTTCCAACAGGATAATCGCTCGCGCCTCGTCAAAAAAGCCAGCGCCCAATTCGCCCAGGAATGCAAATAAAAACGATCGCCGCTTCTGAAATTGTTGCGGCGATATGGCGATTGCCAATTGATTTCCCAGCACAGATTGGGTCGCGCTCAAAATCTCTGGCCGGGGAGCGTGGACCTGAGCGAGCTTTACCCCAACTTCTCGCGCCTTCCGGGCGTCAAATGTCTTCGCGCCCAAGATGGCGAGGGTTTGACTCGTCAACTCATCCAGAAGTTGATGCGTATGATCCCGATCAAGCGATGGAACGATACCTCTTATCGCCGCGCACCACGCATCGGTGATGGATGCACGATACTCATCCAGGTCCCGCCGGAGTTGTACCCAATCTATAGATTTCACGTCTCACCTACCAACAACATTCCAGCGGTCTAGCTACTCGACAGTTGATCAACTCTCCCGCAGGTTCGCTGTCAGAATTAACCGAAAATCGCCGTTCGTGCACCAATCGCGTCTTGTCATATACATAGAACCTTAATTGCACTCAAAAAAGTAACTTCCGCCAAAGTTGTGGGAAGCATCTCCTGACGGCGATTTCGGCCTCCGGAGAGCCCTCCCACATCCCACAAGGCAAGTTTGGGGATAAACCGAA
>DAOTUC010000021.1:0-22463 GCA_034437315.1 Anaerolineae bacterium | reverse complement strand
GCCGCGCAAACAACGTTTTTGCCTTAAACAATGACCTTTTTCCATCAAAACCAGCGCAAAAACCTTTAGGGTCTATGATGGGCCATGCGAAATCCTGAAGACCCAAACGATTTAAGCCTTGTTCGTAGTGCGCGCGCTAGGTAGCGGCTTCAGCGCGCTTTTACGGCGATAAATCGCCTACTACAAACTTGACCTCAAATGAAATGAAACACACCCCGTGTGAAATACTCTGCGCTCCTCTGTGTAACAATTGTAATTGCCTTGACAATGTTAACTATTTGAGATTCGCGCTATTCGTCCATTCGTGTCATTCGTGATCCAAACAGCGAAAAGGGGCAAAACAGGATCTCCGTTTTGCCCCCTCACTTACCCTATTGGATCGCCTTATGCCGTTCGAACTGAAATTTTCTTGCAGGCTTGCGCCTCGGCTGTTTTGGGCAATTTGATGGTCAGCACGCCATTCTTGAAGACAGCGTCGACGTCGTCTGTCTCGACCTCGCAGGGCAGCGGAATTGTCCGTTGGAAATTGCCATAGGAGCGCTCCATGTGGTAATAATTCTCGCCCGTTTGTTCCCGTTCCTCTTTCTTCTCCCCCTTGATGGTCAATGTGTCACGCGATAGGGAGACGTCGATGTGCTCTTCGTCCAGACCCGGCAATTCGGCCGAGACCTTGATCTCATTGTCGCTCTCGATGACGTCCACGCTAGGGCTGAATGCATCCCACGTTCCTTCAAAACCGCGGAAGGGCGCCAGATCAAATCCGGTGAAGAACTCGTCGAACAGGCGATTCATCTCCTGTTGCAGCGATTGCGCCGACTGCTCTTCCTGCCTGACGGGCGCTTCCCTTTCCTCCCGCTTCCAGGGAATCAAATCGGTGATAGCCATGAGTTATCCACCTCCTTCCTGAATGTTTCTCTCTTCTTTCTCGTCTTTTTTGTCGCTGCCGCTCACCCTCCCGCAGGTTTGACCGTGAACCCTCTTTGAACCTGCGGGGGGTTAGTAGACGGTCTAAATGAATCAGCGCGTTAGCCCGCTTTGACCGAGATTTTCTTCGTCGTTGGTTTTTGCTTGGGCAAAACCAGGTGGAGCACGCCGTTTTGCAGCGTCGCGTTAATCTGCTCGTGATCGATGTTGGTGGACACGTTGAAGCGGCGGTGATAATCGCCCACCCGGTACTCGGAATAGATCAGACTGTAACCCTCCGGCGGCGCCGGTTCGACGTAACCGTTGATGCTCAAGACATCATTTTCCAGCATGATGTCTACCGACTGCTCATCGACGCCGGGCATATCGGCCACGAGGGTGATACGCTCATCCGTCTCGTAAATGTCCACCCGCGGAATAAAGGCGACTTGATCTCGGGTGCGCTCGGCGTCCTGTTCCTCGATCTCCTGTTTTTCCTGCGTCTGTAGGTCCAAGCTTTCGTCAGCCATCATTTCACCTCCTGCTCTTCTTTCTATTTTTCTCTACTTTTTCACGTGACTTATGCGGCTTTTACGGTGATCTTCTTGGGCTTATCCGCTTCGGCGCGGGGCAGGTTGATCTGTAAGACGCCCTTCTCGAAGGTCGCCTCGACCTTGTCTGCCTCGACGGCGAACGGCAATTGCAGGGCGCGGCTGAAGGCCCCATACCCGCGCTCGCGGCGGTGATAGGTCTGCTCCTCCGCCGGCTCTTCCGGCTCGCGGCTGCCCTTCAGGGTCAGGGTGTCGTCAACCACCGAAATGTCAATCGCCTCCGGATCGACGCCGGGAAGCTCCGCGGTGACGAGCGCCCCATCCTCGTTCGCCCAGATATTCAGCGCCGGGTAAGTCGCCATCCTTCCCGCTGGCGCTGTGGCCAAGAGACGGTTCATCTCGCGGCGCAAGCGCTCCATCTCTCGCCAAGATGATCTGAAACTAGCCCTAGGTCGTAGTAACATTGTGACACCTCCTATTCGATATGCTGAATACTGATGATTTGCACTCGCCGGTCGGTTCCAGGGGGATATTTGCGCTCGACCCTCCGTGGAAGCGCCGGGCCGCTTCTGCCTAATTCATCTTCACTATAATGGATATAGATAAGAAAGTCATTAGCACGATATTAGAAGTTGATTAGAATCAGCGCCCTAAACGCGCATCACGCTTGTTGGCGTCGCCGCCTCAAATCGGATATAATGAGAGGCGATCGCGTTGCGAGTGGTTGCGAGTGAAGGGTAAGAAGAGGGGTAACAGATGACGTTGATGTGGCTCTCCGTGGCCTGGGCGGTCGGGATCGTGTTGGCCCAGGCGACAGGCTTGCCCTGGCAGATCTGGTGCGCGCTGGGCGTGTGCGCCCTGTCCGGCCTCTGGTTGGGGCGAGACGATGAGCGCGTGCGAATCGGCGCGGGATGCGCGTTGGCGTTGGTCTTAGGCGCGGGACGCTTCCTGCTCGTGCAACCTCATTTTGACGAGACCTCGCTGGCGACCTACAACGACGTCGGTCACGTGACGTTAGAAGGCGTCGTCGTGGGAGAGCCGGACGAGCGGGATACGCGCACCTTCCTGCACGTGCGCGCCGAGCGCTTGACGTTGCCCGACGGGGCCGATGTGGCGGTCGACGGCGTCGTGCTGGTCAAAGCCTATCGCTATCCCCGGCGTCATTACGGCGACCGGGTGCGCGTCGAGGGCCTGTTGGAGACGCCGCCGGTGATTGAGGACTTCTCTTACCAGGATTATCTCGCCCGGCAGGGCATCCATTCGACGATGGAGCGGGCCGGGGTCACGCTCTTGGCCGAACGACAGGCGAACCCTTTCCTGTATCTGCTGTTCAAATTTAAACGCCGCGCCCAATCGACCATCGCCGCCATCCTGCCGGAACCCCAGGCCGCTTTGCTGACCGGCATCCTCCTCGGGGTCGAAACCGGCATACCCGCCGCCCTGATGGACGATTTCGCTGCCACCGGCACGACCCACATCATCGCCATCTCCGGTTTCAACATCACCATCATCGCCAGCATATTCGAGAAGTTGACCAGCCGTCTGTTCAAGAGACGCCGGGCGCTCATCGTCGCCATGCTCGGCGTCATGGCCTACACGATTTTTGTCGGCGCGTCGGCGGCGGTTGTGCGGGCCGCCGTGATGGGCGTCCTCTTCCTGTTAGCCCAGTACCTGGGTCGCTCGACCTACGCCCCGGTCTCTCTCTTCGGGGCCGGGTTTTTCATGACGCTGCACGATCCCCACGTGTTATGGGACGTGGGGTTTCAACTCAGCTTCGTCGCCACCCTGGGATTGATGCGCTACACCGACCCGCTGGAACGCGCTTTCGAGCGTCTATTTTCCAGATTTATGCCGAAGAGAGACGCCCGCGAGGCGGTCGGCTTCATCAGCGAGGCGCTGATTGTCACCATGGCGGCCCAGATCACGACGACGCCCCTCATTCTCTACTACTTCGGGCGGTTGTCGCTGGTGACGCTGTTCACCAATTTGCTGATCCTCCCCGTCCAATCCTACGTGATGATCTTTGGCGGCGTGGCGACGTTGCTGGGATTGCTCTGGTTGCCTTTGGGCCAGATCGGCGGCTGGGCGGCCTGGGTGTTCCTGACCTATACGATTGGGATGGTGCGCACGACGGCGCGCGCGCCGTTGGCCTCGACGCCGATGCAGATGACGGGGGATATGGTGTGGGGCTATTATGCGCTCCTGGCGGGGCTGACCTGGTGGCAATCGCAAACAGAGGCCCGCCGCCGCGCGCTGTGGTCCCGTTTCGTCGCCAGCGGGCGGGCCAAGATCGTCGCCGGAGGCGCTGTGATCTCGTTGACGTTGCTCGTCGCCTTTTGGCGCAGCCTGCCGGATGGACGGCTGCACGTCGTCTTCCTCGACGTGGGACAGGGAGATGCGATATTCATCCAGACCCCTTCGGGCAGGCAGGTGTTGATCGACGGCGGGCCGAGCGAGACGCAAGCGCTCTCCGAACTGGGCCGCCATATGCCCTTCTGGGATCGCACGCTCGACCTCGTCCTGTTGACCCATCCCGACGCCGACCACATCACCGGGCTGTTGCCGGTGCTGGAGAGATACCGGGTTTCGACGGTCATCTATCGCGAGGTGGGGTGCACGACGTCGCTTTGCGAGCGCTGGGATCAACTGTTGGACGTGGAGGGGGCGACTATTTACCAGGGACAGGCCGGGATGACGTTGACGCTCGACGATGGGGTGCACGTGGAGGTGATCCACCCCGGCGAGCGTCTCGTCGGCGGCCCCAACGATAACTCGGTCGTGACACGGCTCACTTACGGGCGCTTATCGATCCTCCTGCCCGGCGATATTGAGGCGGACGTAGAGCGGGCGCTGGCGGCCCGGGGCGCGTCGTTGCAGAGCACTGTGTTGAAAGCTGCCCACCACGGCAGTTGTAGCTCCACGACCCCCGAATTCCTGGAAGCGGTAAATCCGGAGATGGTGGTCATCAGTGTGGGAACCGACAATCGCTTTGGTCATCCGTGCGACGGGGTGTTAGATCGTCTGGAGCACGTACCGTACTATCGCACCGACCTGCACGGCGCCGTGGAGATCATCAGCGACGGCGTCGAGATCCTGGCGCGCACACATTGACGCCTCGGCGGCGGGGATAAAGCCGATTTCTGAGGCGTGACGAGAGACGATATGGTTTTACAAGCGTATTAAGCGTATGAGCAAAATGAGCAAAAACAAGGAGGCAATATGAACAAGGAAATTATCGCGACCGATCAGGCGCCGGCGGCTGTCGGCCCCTACTCCCAGGGCGTGCGGCTGGGCGATTTCGTCTTCACGGCGGGGCAGTTGGGCATCGTCCCCGGCGCGAAGGAATTCGCCGGGCCGGACATCGAGTCCCAGACCCGGCGAGCGCTGGAGAACGTCCAGGCGGTGTTGGAAGCGGCCGGCTCCTGCCTGGAACACGTGGTCAAGGTGACCGTCTTCCTGCAGGATATGGGTGAATTCTCCCAGATGAACGGCGTCTACGCCGAGTTCTTCCCGGAAAATCCGCCCGCCCGTTCCGCGGTGGAGGTCGCCGCGCTGCCCCTGGGCGGGCGCGTGGAAATCGAGGCCGTCGCCGAGGTGTGTGATTGCGCGCCCGGCGAGGAAGGGTGCGCGTGACCCGGCGTTAGACCAGCCGCTGCTTCAACTTATTCGCAATCGACGTACACCTGGATGATCACCGGCAGGTACAGGCGAGGCCACGGCGTTAACGTGGCCTCGCGCTGTGTCGCCACGCCGCCGACGATCGACACGCCGGTGAAGACCGCCGGGTAGTAGAGCGGCCGCGCGATGGTCACGGTGTAACGGCCGGCCGGCAGCGAGAGCGTGTAGGCGCCGGTGAGCGTGCTCGACGTCGTGAACGGGCTGGCGTGGCGCGACGCGCGCGCCTCGACCACGGCCTCCAGCGGCCGGCCCGTATCCGTTTCGTGCACCGCGCCCGCCAGTTCCCCTAACAGCCCGCCCAGGTGGACGATGGCGGCGATGGACGCCCGCGTGTAGTCGGCGTAATAGGCCAGGTCGAGCGTCTCCAGGGTGTCGCCGACTGTGTGATAGTAGGGGGTCATGTCGTCCAGGTCCTCAATCGCCAGGAAAGCCGGGTAACCCTGCTGGAGAAAGGGCCACTGGTCGCTGTTCTGGATGGGAAACCCACTGGACACGTCGTAGCGGTGGGGGATCAGGTCCAATTCGTAGACGCCGATCACGTTGGAGAAGAGGCGCGTCAATTCGAGAGAGCCGGTCATCCCGGTCTGGGCGTACAGGTCGATGATGGGCTGATAGGTAGAATTGTAGGCGATCATGTCCAGGTTGACCACGCCGGCGATGTCCTCCCCGCGGGCCTTGCAATCGGCGGCGTAAGCCGCGCTGCCGCGCAACCACTGTTCCTCGCCGGTGAAGAGCACGAAACGGAGCGTGTGGGTGAAATGATAGGGCGCCAGCAGCCGGGCGGCCGTCAGCACAGCGACGGAGCCGGATCCGTTATCGTCGGCGCCGGGGGCCAGAGCGCCTTCCGGCAGGTTGTCGACGTGGGCGGTGAGGGCGTAGATGCGGCTGGGGCTGATCACGCCGCTCTTCTCGGCGACCACGTTGCGCCAGCGATGGCTGCTGTAGGTATAGTCGTGATACGCCACCGGCAACCCGAAGGAGGCGAACTGCTCGTAGACGTAGCGGGTCGCCATCGAGATCGCCTCGGTCTGAAGAGAATTGCGCGTGGCGATGGTGTAGAGCGACCCGGCGACGACGACGGGCCGTTCGCCCGTCAAACCCGCTAGGTCGTACGCCAGCGTGGGCGTGTTGACCCAGGTGATGATCTCGGCTATGATGGGATCGTAACTGGGCGACGTGGGAAGGTTAGCTGGGGATGCAGGGGCCGCCAACGCGATGCTCGCCAGCAAGAATAACAGGCACAATCCGCCGAGGAGAAGGGCCAGCCCTACGCGCCTATGCCGCTTTTGAAGCGGTATAGGTGGATTGATTGAGCGCATCATTCGCTCCTTGTAACTGCTCACCCTCCCGCAGATTTCTAACCTACGGGAGGTTAGGGCCTATCCAGTGAAATTCTGTTCTTTGTACAAGAATTTTGCATACGAGATGCTCCTTATTGGTTCCGGCTCGTCCGGGATAGGGTGTTCCATCGCATGATGAATTGTACCCCTTTCAGGTAAAGCGCACAAGCGCGCAACCAGCGCGCAAGCTTGACGCCGTGCGCGCCTTTGTTATAATACCCCGCGCGTGGGGCGGCCTGCCCAGGTCGCCCCGTTTGAATGAGGGAGATATGCTAAAAAAATTAGAATCAGTTGAAGAGAGATACCAGGAATTAACCCGCCTGATGGCGACGCGCGAGGTGGCGCAGGATTACGAACTGGTGGCCGAGTACGCCAAAGAGCGTTCCGACATTGAGGACATGGTGCTGGCCTACAGGTCCTACAAAGAGACGTGGGATGAACTGGAGGAAACGAAGACGCTGTTGGACGAGGCAGTCGATCCTGAATTCCGGGAATTGGCCCAGGCGGAGGTCGAGACCTTAGCCGCCAGGTTGGAACGCCTGGAGGAGCGATTGCGCCGGATGCTCATCCCCAAAGACCCGCGAGACGCCAAGGACGTGATCATCGAGATTCGCGCCGGGGCCGGCGGCGACGAGGCCGGGCTTTTTGCAGCCGATCTCTGCCGGATGTACACCCGTTACGCCGAGCGACAGGGCTGGAAGACGGAATTGTTGAGTGAGCACCCCACCGGCGTGGGCGGTTTCAAGGAGGTCATCTTCGGCGTCCAGGGGAAAGGCGCTTTCTCACATTTCAAATTTGAAAGCGGCGTCCATCGCGTGCAGCGCGTACCCATCACCGAATCCTCCGGCCGCATCCACACCTCCACGGCCACCGTCGCCGTGCTGCCCGAAGTCGATGACGTGGAAGTCAATGTCAATCCCAACGACCTGGAGATCGTGGCCTATGGCGCTTCCGGGCCGGGCGGGCAACACATGCAGAAGAACGCGACCGCCATCCGCATCACCTACAAACCGACCGGCATGGTCGTCGCTTGCGAGAGCGAACGCTCGCAGATGCAGAACAAGACCCGCGCCCTCTCCATCCTGCGCGCCCGGCTGTATGAGATCGAGCGACAGAAGCAAGAGTCTGAGTTGGCCGAAAAGCGTCGCTCTCAGGTTGGGAGCGGCGAGCGCAGCGAGAAGATACGCACGTACAACTTCCCGCAGAACCGCGTCACCGATCACCGCATCGGCCTGACTCTCCACCAGTTATCGACCGTACTGGATGGCGCAATGGACGACTTCGTCGAGGCCTTGACCGAAAACGAGCAGGCGGAACGGTTGGAGACGTTGGGGGAAGCGGATTGAGGGTTGAGAACTGAGAGCTGAGAATTGAGAGTTGAGAACGGAGAATTGAACGCCGGGCAGATTCTTGAGCAAGCGCGCCTTTCCCTTCGTCCGGTGACCGAGGCCGCGCGACTCGAGGCCGAGGTGTTGCTCGCCCACGTCTTGCAGGTTTCCCGCGCGGCGTTGCTCGCCCACCCAGAGCGCGTCCCCTCGGCGCGTCAATTATCCTATTATCGAAATCTCGTTCGACGCCGGGCCGCCGATTACCCGCTGCCCTATCTCCTGGGATACGCCGAGTTCTACAGCCTTGAGTTCGAGGTCTCTCCAGAGGTGTTGATCCCCCGCCCCGAGACGGAAACGTTGGTCGACCTGGCGCTCGCCTGCCAACCGGGCACGGTCGTCGACGTCGGCGCCGGATCCGGTTGCATCGCCGTATCGCTGGCGCTCCATCTGCCCGATGCGACGATCTACGCGATTGAGATCTCGCGGGCCGCGCTCGCCGTGGCCCAGAGAAATGCCGAAAGACACCGGGTGACCGATCGTGTGCAATTCATCGTGGGCGACGTTCTCGCGCCCCGCCCGGCCCCGGTTGACCTGATCGTCTCCAATCCACCCTACGTGTCCACCAGCGAATGCGCCCAACTGCCGCCCTCTATTCGGGATTACGAGCCTCGACTGGCGCTGGATGGCGGCGCCGACGGCCTGGACGTCATCCGCCGTTTGTTTCTTGATGCGCCCGGCGTGCTCCATGCAGGGGGAAAGCTGCTGATTGAGATTGGCGCTGAGCAGGGAGAGGCGGTCACACAACTCGCCTACACCTATTTCCCCGGGGCGACGGTGCGCGTGCATCCGGATCTGGCCGGCCGGGACCGGGTATTGGAGGTGCAAACTTGATCAAACTGATTGCGCTCGACCTGGACGGCACCCTGTTCGGCGACGACCTCGTCATCTCTCCTCGGGTGCGGACGTGCATCGCCGAGGCCCAAGCGCGCGGCGTCATTGTCACCCTGGCGACGGGGCGGATGTTTGATTTCACGCGACCGATTGCGCGGGCTCTGGGCGTCACCGCCCCCTTGATCGTCTATCAAGGGGGGATGATCCGAGCACCCGAGGCCGACAAACCGCTCTATCAGGCGACGATGACGTCCCAATTGGCGCGGGAGGTCCTGGTGTGGCAGGCGCAGCGGGGAGGCACGCCGGTCCTATACGCCGACGACGGCGTCTATCTTCATCGGGATCAACCCTGGTCGGAGGAATTCCTCCACGACATGGTCGGCGAGCGACTGATCTGGGTCGACGATCTCTCCTCCGTGTTGGACGAGCGCGAACGGTTGATCAAACTCATCGTCGTCGCCGAGGCGGGCGAGGCCGACCGGATTGAGGCGGAGGCCCGGCGGCTTTTTGGCGATCGGCTGGAAATCGTGCGCTCGCACGCGATGTTTGTCGAGGTCAATCCCCCCGGCGTCACGAAAGGGAACGCGCTGGCCCGGTTGGCCGCCCACCTGGCGATTCCCCAGGCGCAGGTGATGGCGGTCGGCGACCAGGGGAACGACGAGACGATGGTCGCTTGGGCCGGGTTGGGGGTGGCGATGGGCAATGCCAGCCCGGCCGTCAAGGCGGTCGCCGATTGGATCGCGCCGCCGTTGGCGGAGGATGGGGCCGCCGTGGCGATTGGTCGCTTCGTGCTGGAAGAGGCGTGAGGTCTATACCTCACACCTTTTCCAGGACCAGCAGGTGGGAGAGCCCGAAGATGCGCAGCGGCGTGCGTTCCAGCGCGTAGGTGAGCGCGCGGAGTGCGCGGCCCAAGCCCGGCGCGCGCGCGACGACGTTGTCGTAACCGGGGAAAATCTGTGTGTGGTGAATCACGCGCACGGGCAATCCGGCGAACAGGCGGCGCAGGTCGCGTCCGGTGTACGCCCGCACGTGGGGCGCCAACCGGTCGCGCAACGGCGTGGGCAGCCAGTTGACCAGGGGAACGTTGCCGAAGTGGTAGCGCCCGCGCCAGTAGACGCCGTGGGTCTCGAAGAAGTAAAGCCGGTTGGGGGCGAAAACGACGACGCGCCCGCCGGGCCGCGTCACGCGGACCATCTCTTTCGCGCAGGCGCGGTCGTCGTCGACGTGTTCCAGCACCTCGTGGGAAAACAACAGGTCGAAGGTCCCGCTGGCGAAGGGCAAGCGCTCGCCCGGCGATTGAACCACCCCGGCGGCCCGTTGATTCGCTTCCCGCGCTCGCTCGCCCTCGATCTCGACGCCGAAGACGTGGGGCGTTTCGCGGAGGAAAGCGTGGGTGTACATCCCGACGCCGCAGCCCACATCGAGCACGCGGCGGCCAGATAGGTCCGCCCATTGCTTGACCATCTGCAAACGTCGCGTTTGTCCCGCCCGCCAGACGAGGCTGGGCACGCCCCGTTGGGCCGCTTTGTCGTTTGATCGGGTGTTAGGCGTCATGCCGGGGTCTCATCCTCGCCATCGGGGGTAGAGATCGTTGGCGACGCCCAAGCGCGCCAGCGACCGCCCCACGATGGCGTCCACAATGTCTGACGTCGTTTGTGGGTGGCCGTAGAAAGCGGGAACCGGGGGGAAGATGATCGCGCCTATCTCGGCCGCGCGCGTCATCAGACGCAGGTGACCCAGGTGCAGCGGGCTTTCCCGCACCACCAGCGCCAGCCGGCCGCCCTCCTTGAGCGTGACGTCGGCCGCCCGGCTCATCAGATCGGCGGCGTAGGAATTGGCGACCGCCGACAACGTCTTGATAGAGCAAGGGATGACGATCATGTCCCTGCCCGATGCGCTTGACGAGGATGCGTTTGACAGGAAGGACCCGCTGGCGACGGGCGCGGTGAGGTCGTCGGGCGCGTGCACGTGATCGGCCAACGCCTCGACCTGCTCAATCTGCAAATCGGTCTCCCGCGCGATGACGATGCGAGCAGTCGCGCTGATGATCAGGTGGGTCTCGACGTCGGGCCGCGCCGCCAGGACTTCCAGGAGCCGGACGCCCAGGATCGACCCGCTGGCCCCGGAGATACCCACGATCAGCCGGCTGCGCGTTTCATTTGCTGCGTTTTCAGATAAGCGCTCGTTCATGCTGTGGACTATATCACAAACCTGATCAATTCGCAACTGCAATTCGCAACTGATAGCGCGTGTCGGGTTGACGAATGGGTCATTCCAGTGTATGCTTAGGCCGTTGCTTGGGTGAATAGTTTGTTAAAACCTAGAGATGAAAGGGGTAGCCGATGCTCCTGAAGAAATACCTGGCGGCGACGCTGATTTCCCTGCTTATTCTGACGTGGGTCGGCTGCATCTCGACCCAGACCATCACATCCGGGCAGGCCCCTGATTTTACTTTGAACAGCCTCTCCGGAGAAGCCATCGCGTTGAGCGATTTTGAAGGTCAAGTCGTGATATTGGATTTTTGGACGACCTGGTGCAAGCCGTGCGTCGATGGGATGCCCCATTTGCAAAAGCTAGACGAGCAATACGAAGATGTAACCGTGCTCGCCATCAATATGGGCGAGAAACCAGAGGAGGTAGCGAATTTTATGTCCGAGCATGGTTATACCTTCATCGTCCTGTTGGACAATGGGGACAAGGTCTCCAAGATGTATGGCGTGCAGGCCATTCCTCACATGCTGATTGTCGACCGAGACGGCGAAGCGCACCCCGTTTTCGGCGGCCCTGTTGCATTGGATGATACGTTGCAGCAGGTGTTAGAGTAAAGACTTACAAAGGACAGAGGTCATTTATGCTTTCGCAATCGGAGACGCGATCGGAGACGCTCTCGATCGCCCTCGCGCAAATGGACGTGCCGGTCGCTCGGCCGGAGGATAACCTGGCCCAGGCGCGGGCCTTCGCCGCCCAGGCACGGGACGCCGGCGCCGATTTTTTCCTGTTGCCCGAATTGTGGCTCCACGGCTACGATCTGGAGCGCGGCGACGAGTGGGCCGACCCGTTGGGCCAGGGCGGGTTCGCCCAGATGGCCCAGATGGCGCGGGAATTCGGCCTGTACGTCTCCGGGTCACTGCTGGAGAGCCACGCGCACGGCGTCTCGAATACCGCCGTCCTGTACTCGCCGGATGGGATGCTGCTGGGTGCCTATCGCAAGATGCACCTTTTCCGGCTGATGCAAGAGCATCGTTATCTGTATCCCGGCGACCACGCGACGCTCTGTCCCACGCCCTGGGGGCCGGTCGGGCTGGCCATCTGCTACGACATGCGGTTCCCAGAGATCTTCCGCGCGATGGCGCTGGCGGGGGCGGTGCTCTTTCTCGTCCCGGCCCAATGGCCGATCCCGCGCGTCGACGCCTGGTTCCTCCTGGCTCGCGCCCGGGCCACGGAAAACGAACTCTTCGTCGCAGCCTGCAACCGGGTCGGCGACGATGGGCAGACCGAATTCCCCGGCCGCTCCTGTGTGGTGGATCCATGGGGCAACGTCTTGGTCGAGGGGGATGACCAGGCGCGGCTGCTCGTCGCCCAGATCGACCTGCGGGAGATGCGCAAGGCCCGCCGCTACCTCACCATCTACGAGGACCGGCGGCCCGACGCCTACCGGGTCGAGGGGATGACGTGAAGTACGCGCACACGCTCGCAACCGCCACTTCCATCGCCCACGAGGCCGGCGAGATCGTGCGGGACGCCTTTCCCCGGCAGGCGCTTTCACACGTTGGCCTGAAAGGGGCCGTCAATCCCGTCACCGAGACGGACGAGGCGGCTGAAGCGCGCATCGTCTCCCGCTTGCGCGACGCCTTCCCCGATCATCGCATCTTGGCCGAGGAGGGCGGCGGGGACGATTGGCGCGCGCCGGGGCCGCCCATCTGGCTGATCGACCCGCTGGATGGCACCAACAACTTCGCTCACGGGTTCCCCCACGCGGCGATCTCGCTGGCGCTGGTCGAGGACGGGCGCCCGGTCGTCGGCGTCGCCTACGATCCCCTGCGGGACGAGACGTTCGCGGCGACGGCGGGCGGCGGCGCGCGCTTGAACGGGAACCCCATCACCGTCACCGCCGTCGAGCGACTGGCGGACGGGTTCCTGGCGACCGGTTTTCCCTATGACCGCCGCACGGCCGCCGACAACAACGTCGCGCGCCTGGATCATTTCCTCCGCCGCAGCCAGGGGGTGCGGCGGGCCGGCGCGGCCGTGCTCGACCTGGCTTACGTGGCCTGCGGGCGGCTCGATGGCTTCTGGGAGATTCGCCTGAAACCGTGGGACGTGGCGGCGGGCATTTTGTTGGTGCAAGAGGCTGGCGGGCGCGTCACCGATTTCGACGGCGGGGCGGATTATCTCTCGGGGGAACACATCGTCGCTTCCAACGGGCGTCTCCACGAGGAGATGCTGCACGTCATCCGCGAGGGAGCGTCCGCGCCCCTGCCCGACGCCTGAGACGATTGGTTCGTAGTAGGCGATTTATCGCCGTGAAAGCGCACTGAAGCAGTGACAATCCGTATCATCCCACTATCTTGGGGAGCGGGCGGTGTGTCCGCAGCATCTTGACGGCACAGGAGCCAGCAGGATGCTGCGGACACACTACGTCCGCCCGCTCCAGTCTTCTCCCCGAAATTTGAGAAGATACGACAACCCTCACCGTGAATAGATGACGAACGTCATATGCAAAGCAACGACTTTCTCACTGGCGGAAATCGTCATTTTGTGGCAAAATAGATGATTGGAGTTATAGCTGTTTGTTTTCAGGGCCTAACCAATAGAATCTTGGCACAGCGAAATGAATTTTTGGCGGTTAAGGATTCTTGTTGACTCTAGCTCGTAATCAGGTTAGTTAGAGAACGATTGCCGTAAACGATGATAGGTTATTTTTTGGAAGGAGTGACACTATGTCAGAATTGACCGAAATCCGGTGGCATGGTCGAGGAGGACAGGGCGTGGTCACGGCCGGCAAACTATTGGCCGAGACTGCTCTGGGCACTGGACAGTATTTCCAGGCTTTCCCCGACTACGGGCCGGAACGGATGGGGGCGCCGATTCGCGCCTTCACCCGACTGAGTCCAAACCCGATCCACATCCACTCTCAGATCGAAGAACCGGACGTGGTGCTGGTGCTCGATCCCACGTTGCTGGGAACGGTGGCGGTCGCTGAGGGACTTGATGAAGACGGCGTGTTGCTGGTCAACACGTCGATGAGCCCGGCAGAGGTGCGCGACATCGTCGGCTTCGATCAGGGGAAGGTTTTTACCGTGGATGCCAGTCACATTGCCATTGAGGAGATGGGCCGGGAGATTACCAACACACCGATGCTGGGCGCGTTCGCGCAGGCGACGGGGCTTTTTGGTATTGACGACCTGTCGGAGCAGTTGAGCGATTGGTTCAAGAAGAAGATCTCGAAGGAGGCCGTCGACGCCAACATCAGGGCGTTGAAACGGGCTGCCAAACAAGTTCAAGAGGGGTAGGAGAATACGATGGAACAGAAAGGATGGCGAGACATTCCCATCGGGGGGATGATTCTGGATGCAGGGAATGCTGTGGAATACCGCACCGGCGATTGGCGAGCTTTTCGCCCCGTTCGCGGGGAAGCGGACTGCATTCACTGTTTCCAATGCTGGCTGTTTTGTCCGGATTCCAGCATTTTAGTGGATAAAGAGAATGAGAAAATGGTGGGCTTTGACCTGGATCATTGCAAAGGGTGCGGCATCTGCGCCGCCATTTGCCCGGTGAACGCCAAGGTCATCAAGAAAGCGGGGGAAGAATTGGAAAAAGACGACCCCCGCCTGTGTATTCGCATAATCGAAGAAGGAAAGGTGCAAGAGTGATGAGCACATTTGAAGCTTTGGGTGGAAATGAGGCGGTCGCTACGGCGATGCGCCAGATCAATCCCGACGTTGTGGCCGCTTATCCCATCACGCCCCAGACCTCGACGGTGCAAAAGTTCTCCGAATTCGTCGCCGATGGATTGGTCGATACGGAATTCGTGACGGTGGAGAGCGAGCACAGCGCGATGAGCGCTTGCGTCGGCGCATCGGCGGCCGGCGCGCGGGTGATGACGGCGACGGCGGCCAATGGCCTGGCCCTGATGTGGGAGATCGTCTACATCGCGGCCTCCAATCGCTGCCCGATCGTGATGAGCTTGGTCAACCGGGCCCTCTCGGGCCCAATCAACATTCACTGCGACCATTCCGACGTCATGGGGATACGGGATAGCGGGTGGATCATCATGTTCTCCGAGAACGGGCAGGAGGCTTACGACAATCTCTTCCAGGCCGTCCGCATCGGCGAGCATCCCGACGTGTTGCTGCCCGTGGCGGTCTGCCAGGATGGGTTTATCACCAGCCACGGCATGGAACGGGTGGAACTCTACGACGACGACGCCGTCAGGGACTTTGTCGGCGACTACAACGCCAAATGGTCGCTGCTGGACCTGGAGAATCCCAAGACCTACGGGCCGCTCGATTTCTATGACTACTACTACGAGCACAAGCGGCAACAGGTCGAGGCGATTGAGAACGCCCAACAGGTCGTGCTGGACGTGGCGGCCGAATTCAACGAGAAATTTGGCCGCAACTACGGCCTCTTCGAGGGCTACCGGTTGGACGATGCCGACGTCGCCATCGTTGTGGCCAATTCGACGGCCGGCACGACCAAGTCGGTCGTCGATCACCTGCGGGATCAGGGAATCAAGGCCGGGATGCTCAAGTTGCGTCTCTTCCGCCCCTTCCCGGCGAAGGAGATCGTGGAGGCGTTGAGCCATCTCAAGGCCGTGGCCGTGATGGATCGCTCGATTTCTTTCGGCGCGATGAATAACGTTGGCCCTCTGTTTTTGGAGATCGTGACCGCCCTGACCGTTCACGGCGTGAACCTGCCCGTCGCCGATTACGTGTATGGCCTGGGCGGGCGCGACATCCTGCCGGGCGAGATCGAATCGGTCTACCGGGATATGCTAAACGTGGCCGAGACCGGCGAGTTGGAGCGCGTGGTCACGTACTTGAGTGTACGGGAGTGAGATAATGGCGACAAAACTAGTACCAAAAGAATTGATGAAACAACCGGAACGATTGGCCCCGGGGCAACGCCTGTGCGCCGGATGCGGCGCGCCCATCGTCGTGCGGCAGATGATGGCGGCGATTGACGATCCGGTGGTGATCGCCAACGCGACCGGCTGCCTGGAAGTGGCGACGACGATCTATCCTTACACCGCCTGGCGCGTGCCCTGGATCCACAACGCCTTTGAGAACGCGGCCTCGACCATCAGCGGCGTCGAAGCGGCCTACCGCAGCCTGGTGCGACAGGGGAAAATCCCCGAACAGAACGTCAAGTTCATCGCCTACGGCGGCGACGGCGGCACCTATGACATCGGCCTTCAGGCGCTCTCCGGCGCTGTGGAGCGCGGGCACCAGTTCCTCTACGTCTGCTACGACAACGGGGCGTATATGAACACCGGTATCCAGCGATCCAGCGCGACCCCGCTTGGCGCGCACACCACGACCTCGCCAGCCGGCAAGGTCATCCCCGGCAAACAGCAATCGCGCAAGGACCTGACCGCCATCATGGCCGCCCACAACATCCCCTACGTGGCCCAGGCGGCGCCCAGCCAGTGGCGCGACCTGATGAAGAAAACGCGCAAGGCGGTCGATTGCGGCGGAGCCGCCTTTATGAACGTGTTGGCCTCCTGCAACCGGGGTTGGCGACACGGGACGGACGAGACGATCGAGATCACCCAGTTGGCGATCGACACCTGCTTCTGGCCGCTCTACGAGGTGGAAGACGGCGAGTGGAAGTTGACCTACAAGCCGAAGGAGAAACAGCCGATTGAGGATTGGCTCAAGCGGCAGGGACGTTTCCGCCACCTGTTCCGCCCGGAAAATCGACACGTGATCGACCAATTCCAGGAGGTAGTTGACCTCCGTTGGGATCGCCTATTGAAACTATGCGGCGAAGCATCCGCTTAGCAATTCCTACACCGACAGCGCGTCACCGTTAGCGCTGTCATCACCTTCCAGGGGAAGCGCTTCCAGAAGTACAGCCGGAAGCACCGCCCTCACCAAAAGGAGGTGGGCTGCCCCGCGACTCGATCAGTCGCGGGGCAGTCTGCTTTTTGGATCACGAAGATCACAAAGATCACGAAAATCACGAAGGGGCGAACCCCACGAACACTTTTTGTGATTCTCGCTCTTTTGCGCACGAGTGGTTCGGGACGAATTGAAGGCCGAGTTCCCCAAGGTCGATTTCGCGCTCACCGCCGAGGCGACGGAGAGCATGAGCGACATGCAGGTGATGGAGGATATGACGGCGCAGATTTCCTTCCTGGCGCTCTTCATTGGCGGCGTGGGGATGCTAAACACGATGTTGATGAGCGTGTTGGAGCGCACCCGCGAGATCGGCATGTTGCGAGCCCTGGGATGGGGCGGGCGCGGGTGTTGGGGATGATCATGCAGGAATCGCTGGCCCTGGGCCTGGTCGCCGGGGTTTTGGGTGGGCTTTACCCCGCCTGGCGGGCGACCCGCATGCGACCAGTGGAGGCCTTGCGCTACGAGTAGGTTGGAGAGGGAAGAGAAGCCATCCTCAAAAAGATGGCAGCCAACGGAGTTGATTCTTTATCTCGTCGGCGCTGACCTGATCCAGCAAAATCAAAAGTCGTCGCACTGTTTCACCGATGGGGATTTGGTTGGAAATAACAATACCCGCATGTTCTTGATCTTGATCGAGGTATTCTTGATGCAGAGCGATGTAATCGGCCGCATTAAAGCTAAACAGTGTGCGATTTTCTATGACAGCGTAAGTCAACTGTTCAGCATCAGAAAGCCCACGTCGATTGGCTTCACACGTGTTGACAACATCGTACCCTCGACGTCGCAGTTCTGCACCTATGCTTTCGTGCACATCCTCGTCGACATAGAGGCAGATGAAAAGATTAGGATTCATGCGAATGCTATTGTGCGGAGTGAAAAACGCCCGCTTCGTCTATTTCCAAGTCAAAGTGATCAAGGAGCACTGTTAATTCATCAGCTTCAATATCAGCCTCTATCTCAGCCTGGTGGTCGTAATAATAGCTGAGCGCGTCGTGCAGTTGGGCTGGCGTCAAGCCAGCGTGGCCTGAGAGAATTTCCGCCAGCGTATAACCCATCTGATGATACTTAACCAGCACCTTAACCGGAATGCGAGTTCCTCGCACGGCAGGCCGTCCGCCACAGATGCCCGGGGTGCAGGTGATATGCGGATGATCGGTCGTTGTTTGAATGTCCAGTTGGACCTGAACCACTTGTTGTTCAGCCAGATCAAGCGGATGGGCAGGCCGCAGGACGCCATTTTCATAAGTAGCTTGCACAATAGTCGATGTATTCATAACTTCCTCATAATGGACGTGATTTTCCACGTCTTTGTGAGATTCTAAATGTACGAGGATATCGTTAGTCAATTTTCATTATAGCATCGCCTATTTGGCCTGTCAATGCGCTATTAAATCGCGTATTAAATTGCGAGAGAAGACTGAAAGTGCACTTCGATTACGAGGGAGTCGGATAATGAGAAAATTCACTATGCTCGGATTTGTCATATTGACCGTGATCCTTGCTGGGTGCAGCAGCGCTGAGACGCCTCCGCCGACGGTGGTCGTTGAGGATTATGTGCCTGTCATATCGGTGACCGGCAAGGTGTTGCCCGCGAGGCGGGCGACGATAAGCGCCCAGGTGGGCGGCGCGGTGCTAGAGATATTTGTCGCGCAGGGGGATGAAGTGGACGCGGGCCAGACGTTGGCGCGGCTCGACGCCGTCGATGCAGAACTGGCTGTACAGAGAGCCGAGGCGACGCTGGCGAGCGCCCAGGTCCTGGCGGAACGGAATCGCCTCGCCAAGGGAATTCAGGTTGAGATCGCCGAGGCCGAGGCGGAACTGGCCCAGGCGGAGGCGGCGCGCAAGCAGGCGCAGATCGATTATGACCAGAAACGAGACCGAGATGTGGCGGATTGGATAGAGGAAGAGGCTGCGACCCGGTTACGCGGGGCGGAGCACGCGCTGATCCTGGCTGACGAGCCGACCGGCGATCTGGACACCGAGAGCGGGGGCGAGGTCATCGCCCTGATGCGCCAACTCAATCGAGATCTCGAGACCACGTTCATCGTCGTCACCCACGACCCGGCGGCGGCCCAGCAGACGGAGCGGGTGTTGATCATGCGGGATGGACAGATCGTACACCAACACCCGGTCCGCACCCCTTTCGAGGAGGATTGGGACGTCTTCCGTCGTTCGGAACTGGGCAAAGCGATTCGGGAAGGGGACGAAGAGGCCCTGACCTATTTCGCGCCTGAGGAGCGAAGGGTGTTGCAGGAATTGCTGGCCCGAGGCCTTGAGGGGCTTTCTCAATGATGAAGGGCTCTTGCGCGGCTATAGCAACTTTTGTCTTAGACTGAGAAGCCGCTGATTTGCGCGCATAGCGCGGTCAGGTGCAACGGGGATGAGTACACGTCACCTGTTTGCGTTTTGTAACCGTTGTGGTACACTTTCAGAATGCTCGGCCAAGTCAATCATCAGAAATAGGAGGGGCTTTCAAATGACCGCGTCTGAGGATGTCTACCGAAAATTAGCCCAGCGATTGGACACTATACCCAACGGCTTCCCCGCCACCGAAAGCGGCGTCGAACTGCGTATGTTGGCCAAGATATTCACCCCGGAGGAGGCCCGCCTGGCCAGCGTGATGAAGTTGACCCGTGAACCGGCCGCCGACATCGCCGCGCGCGCGGGCCTGGACGAGCGGGCTGCCCGTCGCACGCTCAAGGAGATGGCGCGCAAGGGTTTGCTCCGCATCAAGCGGGGCGAACGGCGGCTCCTCTTTGGGTTGATGCCCTTCGCCGTCGGCTTCTACGAGGAGCAGCTCCCCCGGATGGACGCCGAACTGGCCGCCCTGGTCGAGCAATATCTCCAGGAGACGCGGGGCGCGGGGATCGCCCGCCCCGGGCCCTCCATTCACCGCGTCATCCCGGTCGCCGAGGCGATACCGGCCGGCCTGGAAATCGCGCCCTACGACCACGCTGTGCAATTGATTGAACGGGCCAAGGCCTGGGGGGTGCGGGATTGTATCTGCCGGGTGCAACAAAAACTGCTGGGCCACGATTGTCAATATCCGGTCGAGGTGTGTTTGGTCTTCGCGCCGGTCGAGGGGATCTTCGCCAACCACGAGGCGACCCGCGAGATCGACAAAGCGGAGGCGCTGGACATTCTCCAGCAGGCGGCCGACGCCGGCCTGGTCCATTGCCCTGGCAATTACCGGGACGGCATTCACTATATCTGCAATTGTTGCAGTTGTTGCTGTGGCGTGTTGCGCAGCGTGACCGAGTTCGGCGCGCCTAACGCCATCGCCCATTCCGATTTCTACGCTGTGGTGGACGCCGAGGCGTGCATCGGTTGTGAGGATTGCGTCGAGCGCTGCCAGTTCGGCGCGCTCTCGGTCCCGGACGAGGTATGCCAGGTGATTTACGCCCGTTGCGTGGGCTGCGGAGCCTGCACCGTCGCTTGCCCCACCGACGCGCTAAGCCTGGCCCTCCGCCCGGAGGATGAACGCGCCACACCGCCGGGCGATATCAAGGAGTGGATGTTCCAGCGGGCCCAAAATCGCGGCATATCGCTGGCAGACATCACCTGATCTGGTGACTCACACGCGGTGGGTTTCGGAAGAGGACGATTCCGATGCTTCACGCGCGCTTGCCCGGCGGGCGCGCCCTACTCGATGCGCACCAGGTGATACGTTTTTTTCCCCCGGCGCAACACGACGAAACGGCCCTCGATGGCGTCGTCCAGCGCGACCGCCTGCTCAATGTCGCCGACGCGCTGATTGTTGACGTAGACGCCGCCGCCCTCGACCAGCCGTCGGGCCTGCCCCTTGGATCGGGCCAGGTCGGTCTCGGCTAAAAGCTCCACGACCGGCATGCCTTCGCCCTCGAAGGCGGGTTTGGGCTGGCGGCTTGAAGGGGCGTCCACGAATATCTCCTGGATCTCGGCCGCCGTCAACCCGGCGATCTCGCCGCCGAACAACACCTCTGCCGCTTGTTCCGCTTTGAACAGGGCCATTTTGCCGTGGATCATGCGCGTCATCTGCTGAGCGAGCGTGCGCTGAGCCTCCCGTCGCTCTGGATGGGCCGCCAGCTTCTGCGCCAGCCCCTCAATTTCGTCGCGGGTCAGCCACGTGAAATACTTCAGGTAGTCGATGACGTCGGCGTCGTCCTGGTTGAGCCAGAACTGGTAGAACTGGTAGGGGGATGTGCGCTCGGCGTTGAGCCAGACGGCGCCTTGGGCCGTCTTGCCCAGCTTGGCCCCGTCGGCCGTGGTGACCAGCGGATAGACCAGGCCATAGGCCCGCTCGCCATGCACCCGGCGGATCAGTTCGACGCCAGCGGTGATGTTGCCCCACTGGTCGCTACCGCCGGCCTGCAACCGGCATCCGTGATGCTCGAACAGGTGCAAGAAGTCGTAGGCCTGTAGGAGCATGTAGCTGAACTCGGCGTATGAGATGCCCTCCTCGCTGTTCAAGCGGGATTTGACCGAATCCTTGGCCATCATATAATTGACGGTGAAATACTTGCCCACGTCGCGCAGGAATTCCATCATCGAAAGCTTCATCAGCCAGGAGGCGTTATTCACGATCTGCGCCCGATTATCCCTGGCCTCGAAATCGAGGACACGAGCCAGTTGCTCTTTAATGGCCTCGACGTTGGCCTCGACCTCCTCCCTGCTTAATAATTGCCGCTCCTGGGATTTCCCGCTGGGATCGCCGATCATGCCGGTGCCGCCGCCGGCGACGGCGATGGGCGTGTGGCCGAAGCGTTGCATACGGGCCAGCCCCATCAACGTCAGCAGGTTGCCCACCTGAAGGCTGTTTGACGTGGGGTCGAAACCGATGTAAACGGTCACCTTCTCATTCGCCAACAGGTCAGGCAGTCCCTCGGTGTAATCGTAAACCAATCCGCGCCATTTGAGTTCCTCAAAAACGCCTTTTGTCATCGCAACTCCTCTCTGGGTAACTGGCGTTTTCCAGTCGATCGTCATTAGAATTCGGAAATCTCGAATAAGTATACCTTATTTTTACATCTCTCGCAAAGCCGAAACAGGGAGGGTTTTCGAAGGGGGATTATTTCCCTGGCTCTACTTGTCACCCATCCCCGCCTGTGCTAAAATCACTGAAAGAGCGTGTGAAGGTATCTTCTCAATATCTTGGGGAGCGGGCGGTGTGTCCGCGTCATCTTGACGGCCTGGATGCCAGCAAGATGCTGCGGCGGGCGTTTGTGTCGGATGATCGACAACGTACAGGTTGGTCGCTCTGGCGCGGCAAAAGGGCGATGAGCACGGGATAACGGTGATGATATAGCTCAAAGGAGGGAAGCGCTATGAAACTTCTACCTGTAGGGTCGCCGACCTATTTCAGGGATATGATTGGGGGCGGGTATTTGTACGTGGACAAGACGCGCGACATCTATGAAATGGTCAAGTATCCCAAGGGGATCTACTTTCTCTCGCGGCCCCGGCGCTTCGGCAAGACGCTGCTCATCTCCACGCTGAAAGAGATCTTCGAGGGCAACCGCGAATTGTTCGAGGGGTTGTGGATCGACGATAGCGATTACGAGTGGGAGGCGCATACTGTTGTCCGGATCGATTTCAGTCAATTGAAGGTGAAGACGGCTGATAAACTGGAGCAGGGCATCAAGAGGATTTTGAGCCGCATCGCCGGGCTGC
>DAOTUC010000020.1:0-18273 GCA_034437315.1 Anaerolineae bacterium | reverse complement strand
TCATAGACCCTAAAGGTTTTTGCGCTGGTTTTGATGGAAAAAGGTCATTGTTTAAGGCAAAAACGTTGTTTGCGCGGCCTTGAGCAAAACCTTTAGGGTCTCGCCATGCGAAATCCCAGAGAACCAACAATCTGAATCGTCTAGAGAGTCTTAAATAATGGCTCTAGTCACCGTCCCGGGGGCGTTAATCGACCCGAGGACGGGCCTCTGAGCGAATTTTTTTGGTCTCTCTATCGTGTGGAGGCTGACGTTGTGAATTTCCGTTATTTTATTTTGGGTTTGCTCGCCGAACAGCCAATGTCAGGATATGACATCAAGCTTTTTCTAAAGAGCCTGGATTGGTTGGTCGCTAGCCCCAGTTTTGGCAGCGTCTATCCCACGTTGCACGCTTTGTTGGATGACGCTTTGGTGACAGTGAACGTCATCCAGAATAACGACAAGCCAGCGCGAAAAATCTACACCATTACTGAGGCGGGCAGACGTGATCTGAGGGCCTGGATCAAGCAACCGATTGAATCGGATGTCTCGTTGAAGACCTTTTTGATGCGCTTGATGTTGGCTGGCAGCCTGTCACAGGAGGAATTGGTGACCTATCTTCAGAAGAGACGCGCTCAGGTCGAGTTCCACCTGGAGGCGTTAGCGCAGGTCGCCGAAGGATGCGACGGGACGGTGGCGCTAGGTCAACGCCTGGCCTTCGATTTCGGGCTGGTCGCAGCTATGAGCGAGATCGATTGGCTGACGCGGACGTTAGAAAATCTTTCCCAGTGAGAGGCTATAGAGTGTCTAAACAATTGCTCTAGCCGCCGTCCTGGGGGCGCTAATCGGCCCGAGGACGGGCCTCTGAGCGAATTTTTTAATAGTCTTTCTATGCTATATAAGGAGGTGTTCATTCCATATGCCCAAGATGAAGACACATAAGTCCACAGCTAAACGCTTCAAAGTGACGGGTCGTCGGAAGTTACGACGGTTGAAAAATCGACGCAGTCACCTGCGACGCACGAAGTCCAAGCGCGTGCGTCGTTCGTTCGATAAATATCAGCCGGTGGACCGAGTAGATCGGCAACGAGTTCGCCGATTGTTGGGATTGAAGCAACCCAAATCGTAGCGACGGATGGTAGAACGAAATTATCTCGAAATACTTCGCAATCACATAGACATCACCCAGGTGCCCTTTAGCGACCGGGGATCCCGTCTGCTGGTCTTTGGCGACCCGGAACGGCGTCGTTTGTCCATCAAATTGGCCGAGAGGCTGACCGCGCTCCAACCGGGCATCGACGCTTACCGAAGTCGCCCACCCTTCGTGCGTGACCTCTGCCTGATCGACGAGGATGGGGGGATCATCGACTTTGACGTGGTGACCTATCCGCACGTTGTGTATTTTCACACCCGCCTGGGTGATTTCGCTTTAGTTTTTCAGGACAATCACACCCTCGCTTTCGGCTTGCCCCCAGGCGTGCGGGCCGGATTGCGCTTTCACGTCTTGCCCCAGTTCTGGGAGGAAACCGAACAGGGAGGCGTCTTCAAGGCGATTCGCAATCTGGCTTACGCCGCCGACGCCCAAACCGTGCGTAATCAGATCACCCCAGAGGGGGGCGGATATACGGTCGAGTTTATCGTCCAGGCGGAGGATGACAGCGCGATCGTGTTAGCCGTTCACGAGAAATCCGATTTAGACCTGGATGTGAACGCCTTCTCTGCCTCCTGTTCGGCGGCCAAGGCCCGGTGGCGGGATTGGCTTGAACAGACGCCCGACGTGGATGAACGATACCGCGCGACGTACGCGTTCGCCTGGTGGGTGATGGGGAATAACCTCATCAGCCCCCAGGGCCGAGTGGCCTACGAGGCGATGCTGCCTTCCAAAATCCATTACGTGGGATTGTGGTTGTGGGATAGCGCGATGCACGCCCTGGCCTATCGTCACGTCGACGCCGAATTGGCCCGCAACCAGATCCGCGCGATGTTGGCCTGCCAACTCCCCAACGGGATGCTACCCGACGCAGTCTACGATGAAGGCGTGATCGCCGAGATCGGCCATCCCATCTTCGCCGAGGTGACGAAGCCCCCCATCCTGGCCTGGGCGACCATGAAGCTGCACGAGACTGCCCCAGACCTGGATTTCCTGCAGGAAGTGTACGTGCCTCTCGTGCGCTGGAACGCCTGGTGGTTCAGTATGAACGACGACGACGTCGACGGTCTGGCGCAGTACAATCACCCCTACTCCTCCGGCCTTGACGACAGCCCGTTGTGGGATTACGGGATGCCGGTCGAGTCCCCCGATTTGAATACTTACCTGTGCGTACAGATGGGCTCGCTGGCGGAAATCGCCGAGGCCCTGGGGATGGACGCCGAAGGCGCGATGTGGCGACGAAGGGCCGCCGCTATCGTCAAGCGGATGGTCGAGGCGTTTTGGGACGAAGAGGCGGGCATTTTTCGCGCCCATACCATGCAGGATTGTCAGCCCATCTCTGTAGAGACGCCCTTCAACCTGTATCCCCTGTGGACGGGTCAGTTGCCCGATGACATTCGTCTCCGTCTCCTTGAGCATCTGACTGACCCCGAACGATTCTGGGGCGAATACGTGTTGCCCACCGTGGCCCGCAACGATCCCCATTACGATCCCCAGACGATGTGGCGCGGGCCGGTCTGGGTGAACATCAATTACTTCTTCATTGAGGCGTTGGAACAGATCGAAGAACACGAGTTGGCCCGCAAGTTGCGCGACAAAACGCTAGAATTGGTGATGGCACATCCGGGCATCTACGAATATTACAATGCCGAGACCGGGGAGCCGCCGGAGACAGCGGCGAGAACATTTGGTTGGACTGCTGCGGTTTTTGTCGACCTGGCGATTCAGGCCAGTCAAGAAGGTCCGGAGAGTCCGGAGGATCCGAAGGAGGGAGAGGGTGGATGAAGCACGTGACAGAAACGGGCGACCGCCAGGGTGATCGAGAACTTGACGCCGCCTCTCAAGAGGCGTGGTTGGCCGATTTTTTCGCCAATCGAAAGTTGACCATCGTCGCCAACCGGGGCGCCGTGACGTTGCAACGCGCTCAGGATGATGATGATGAGGGTTTCAGATTCCAGTACGGGGAAGGCGGGCTAGTCAAGGCGCTCCTGGGACTGTGTAGAAGCGCGGACTTGACGTGGATCGCGTGCGCGCGGACGGAGGCGGACGAGACCTGGCGGGCGGGGAAGGTCGAGATGGAGGACGGTAATTCTATCCGCCTTCGTTTCGTTGCGCCCTCCCAGACCGCTTATGATGGTTATTACAATGTGATCGCGAACCCTCTCTTGTGGTTTGTCCAGCATTCGATGTGGAACTTACCGGTAGCCCCCGTCGTCAATCGCGCCACGTGGCAGGCCTGGGAGGAGGGATACGTGGCGGTCAACCGGCTCTTCGCCGAATCTATCGCCGAACAAATCCGCGATTGTTCCAGATTGACGTTGGTGATGTTGCAGGATTACCATCTCTATCTGGTCGCTCGGTTTCTGTGGGAACAATTGCCGCCGGCGGAGCGACCGACGACGTCACATTTCATCCACATTCCCTGGCCCGGGCCGGAATACTGGCGCATCCTGCCGCCGACGATGCGTCAACGTATCCTGGATGGCCTGTGCGGGGTGGACTTGCTCGGTTTGCAGACACGGGAGGATGCGCTCAATTTCCTGCGGACGTGCGAATTACACCTCCCCAGGGCGCAGGTCAATTTCAAACGAGGGCGGGTGTGGTATCGCAATCACGCGACTTACGTGAAGGATTTCCCCATCTCGATTGACGTGGATGCCTTGCGGGCGTTGGTCGGGTCGACCGAAGTCGCCGAGTACCGGCAGGAGATTCGGGAATTTGTCGAGGATCGGCGCTTGATCCTGCGCGTCGACCGCATCGAGCCGAGCAAGAATATCGTGCGTGGGTTCCAGGCCTTCGAGGAGATGCTGGAACTCCACCCGGAACACCGCGGCGAGGTCAAGTTCCTGGCGTTGATGGTGCCTTCCCGGTTGGGCCTCGACGAGTATCAGGATTATATGGAGGTTTTGATGGCGGCCGCCGGGCGGGTCAACGCCCGTTTTGGCGGCAGCGATTGGGAACCGATCCGCGTGCTGGTGGGCGAGAATTATCCCCGCGCCGTGGCGGCCCTGCAGATGTACGACGTGTTGCTGGTGAACGCCATCGCCGACGGGATGAATCTGGTGGCGAAAGAAGGCCCTATCGTCAACCAACGCGCCGGCGTGCTCGTCCTATCGGAACGGGCCGGGGCCTATCAACAGCTGGAGCCCGGCGCTTTATCCGTCTCCCCCTGCGACGTGTACGCGACGGCCGAGGCGCTCCACCAGGCGTTGGTGATGCCCGAGGCCGAGCGACAGGAGCGGGCGGATCGGTTGCGTTGGCTGATTGAGCGGGAGGACATCAACCATTGGCTCTATCGCCAGATCAGAGCGGTCGATGACCTCAATTTGTAGCCTGGTAGCGTGAGGAGGGGGAAAATGGAAACGGCGATATTGCATTACACCGCGCCGCCCGTCGTCGGCGGCGTTGAAGCGGTCATCCGGGATCACGTGCAAGCGTTTGTCCAGGCCGGGCGCCCGGTGACCGTCATCGCCGGGCGGGGCGCGGAAGAGGCCCTGGCTCCGGAGGCGGATTTTATGGCCGTCCCCCAGCTCGATTCCCAGGATGCTCAAATCGCCGAGGTCGCCGACGCCCTGGCCCAGGGCCAGACGCCGGATCTGTTCGCCGATCTCTCCCGGCGATTGGAAGAGACCCTGTCCCCTTTGCTGGATCGTTTCGATAATCTCATCGTGCACAACGTGTTCACCAAGCGCTTTAATCTGCCCCTGACGGCGGCTTTGCACCGCTTGCTCGACCGCGGAGCGATTCATCATTGCATCGCCTGGTGTCACGATTTTGGCTGGACGAGCAAGCACTCGCGGCCCAAGCTGTACCCGCGCTATCCGTGGGATTTGCTCCGCACGCGGCGGCCCGACGTGACCTACGTCGTCGTCTCCCAGAGGCGGCGACGGGCGCTGGCTGCTCTCTTCGATTGTCCGCCGGACGACATCCACGTGGTCTATAACGGCGTGAGCCCCCAGGATTTGTGGGCGCTTTCCGACGAGGGACGCGCGCTGGTGGATCAGCTCGGCTTGCTGGAGAGCGACCTGGTCATATTAATGCCGGTGCGCGTGACGCGGGCCAAAAACATTGAGTACGCGTTGCGCGTCGTCGCGGCCCTGAAGGCGCGCGATTGCCGTCCCAAGCTGATCCTGACCGGCCCCCCAGATCCGCATAGCGCCGAGAGTATGGCCTATTTTCGCTCCTTGCAATCCTTAAGGCGGGAGCTCGGCGTGGAGGAGGAGATGCGCTTCGTCTTCGAGTCCGGGCCGAAGCCGGGGGCGCCGTACACCATCGACAAGCGCGTCGTCGGCGATCTGTATCGCGCCAGCGACGTGATGTTTATGCCCAGCCTCCGCGAGGGTTTCGGCATGCCGATTCTGGAGGCCGGACTGGTGGGCATGCCGGTCGTGTGCACCGAAACGCCGGCGGCCGAGGAGATCGGATGCGCCGACGTGGCGATTTTCGACCCGGCGGACGACCCGGCGCAGGTCGCGGCGCTTTTGCTGGAGCGGGTGGAGGGGGACGCGCCCACTCGTTTCCGCCGCCGTTTGCGACGGGCGTATACCTGGCGGGCGATTTTCCGGCGGGATATCGCGCCGCTGCTCAAGGGCGGATAGGCGAGGTCGATGAAGATGAATCGCACGCTGGCGGATATAGAGACCCGCTTGAGGCAGGCTGATCGTTTGCGCCTTTTCCTGGATTACGACGGCACCCTGGCCGATCTCGCCCCCACGCCCGACCACGTCGAACCGGACCCGGCCGTCGCGGCGCTGCTCGAACGTCTGGCCCAAGAACCCGCAATCCAGGTCGCCGTCATCAGCGGTCGCCGTCTGGCCCACGTGGAGAAATTGACGCCGGCGCCAGGCATCCTGCTGGCGGGCGCCTATGGCGTGGAGTTGCGCCTGCCGGATGGTCGCCGGGTCGAACGTGTCGTCTACGACGAGATACGGCCCGATCTGGAGCGGGTCAAGTCCCGCTGGGAGCGCCTGATCGCCGGGCGAGAGGGGTTCTTCCTGGAGGATAAGCGGTGGTCTCTGGCGTTGCACGCTCGCTACGCCGCCGACGATGAGGCGGACACGACCCTGGACGCTGCCCGTCAGATGATCGAGCTGCCTCTGGATACCTTCCGCGTGCTGGGAGGTCACAAGTTCCTGGAGGTGGGGCCGGGGCTGGCTCACAAAGGGAAGACGGTGGCCTATTTGCTAGATCGCGACCCGTTGCTAGATGCTGCGCTTCTTTACCTGGGGGATGATGACAAGGATGAAGAGGCCTTTGATGTCATTCAGGATCGCGGCGGGTTTGCGATTCTGGTCGCGGCCTCAGAACGCCCGACGCAAGCGGACGCGCGCCTGTCATCTCCCCAAGCAGTGCGGCGGTGGTTGGCCCGGCTGCCATCCTTTTTCGCTCCCGCTTAAGAGCGTCTTAAAATTGCTCTAGTCCTCGTCCCGGAGGCGCTAATCGGCCTGAGGACAGACCTCTGAGCGAATTTTTAAATGGTCTCTTACTTGCCGGGCGTGTTACTCCTCCAGCGTCGAGGGATTGCGCACTTTCAGGTTATCAAAATGTATTTCTGTCGGGTCGTCCTCATACGTGGTGGCGGTGAAGGCCAGATCGCCCTGCCTGAACGAACTATCCTGGATCGTGGCGACCTGTTGCCCGTTGACGAACAGGGTCAGCGTCGGGCCGTCGCACACCGCCCGCAGCCGATTTGTGGCGTTGCCCTGGCGGACGGCGCTCGTTTCCTCCCATTCCCGCAACCACTCGAATTGACTGTTGGCCGCTTTGACGATGGCGGCGTAACCGTCGCCTGAAATGAGCAGGTAGTACCCGCTCCCGTCCCCCTGTTCGCGGCACACGACGCCCAGGTCATTGTTGCTTTCAGGTCCGGCGGAAATCTGGGTGACGTCCACGTCCACGACGACGTCGTCGAAGGTGCGGTTGGCGACGCCCCACATCGTGCTGCCATTGTTGGCCGAGATGATGGCGTAAGCGCCGTTCTTGTACCCCACGCTTCCGGTTTCGTATGCCCCGATTTCCCACCCGGTGATCTCGTCCTCGAAATCATCCTGGAAAATGAGGTGTTCGGTCTGAGCAGCCGGCGTGATGGCGGCTTGATCTGGCGGGGTTGGGCTGATCCCACTCACCTCGTTGCCATTGCTTTCATCTCCCAGGAAACGAAGGCCCAAGATGATGGCGATTCCTGTGGCGACCAGGCAGATGGCTGCCAATCCCACGCCGCCCAGTCCCACCCAGATCCCCTTTTTCCTCTTGACGGGCGCCTCGCTGGACGGTGTGGGTGAGCGCATGGCCAGCTGCATCGATCTGTCTTCCTGGAACCGAAGCGCGCGGGCCATTTCGTCGGTCTCGCGGAAGCGCGCGTCCATCGAGATTTCCAGCGCTTTGAGGATGGCGGCCTCCGTCGCCGGGCTGACTGCGGCGTTCATCCGCCGGGGCGGTAAGAACGAGGCGGGATTCGCCATACGTTTGGTCGCCGTTGGGGGGACCTGCCCGGTGAGGGCGTGATAGAGCGTCGCGCCCAGGCTGTAGATATCGGAACGGCGATCGGTGTAACTCATCCCCACGTCGTACTGTTCCGGCGGCGCGTATTCGGGAGTGCCAGCGCCGCGCATCACCGTTCTGGTCTGTGGATCGTCGGGATTCCAGAGCTTGACCAGGCCGAAATCGACCAGATGCACCTTGCCTTCCGGTGTGATGATGATATTGTGAGGCTTGATGTCTCGGTGGAACACGCCCTGTTGGTGGCAGTAACCCAGCGCGTCCAGGAGTTGGGCGGCCCAGTCCAGGACTTGCTCCTCCGGTTGGGCGCCTTCCCGCTTGATTCGTGTAGCCAGGCTCTTCCCCTCGACGAAATCCATCACCAGGTAGGCGTTGTTGCGCCAGGAAAAGTGATCGGTCACCCGAACCAATCCGGGATGGTTGAGAGAGGCCAGGATTTGGGCTTCCTGTTGGAATTGTTGTCGCAGTTGTTTCAGCATGTGGGGCGCGATGCCGACCTGCGGGATCATCTCTTTGAGGGCCACCGGCCTTTCGAGCCGGATGTCCCAGGCGCGGTAGACTGCGCCCATCCCGCCTTGCCCCAATAGCTGGACGATGCGGTAACGATCGCTGACCATTTCTCCAGATTTAAGCGTCATACGTCATCTCCTTCGAGAAGAATGGGACCGCCAGCATCTTGCTGGCGTTTAAGCCATCGGGATCACGCACGCTCGGTCCATCAGTCATTCGCCCATTCGCCCACGCTCATTTGCCCACGCTCATTCGCCCATTCGCTGTGTGAGCTTCCGGCTTTCGTAACGTAGTTTTTTAGTGCGCCACGCATCGGTTTGACCATCGTGCGCCAGTTGTTCGGCCTGCTTCTGGGTTTCGAGGGCCAGGTCGCGTTCCCCCATATCGAGCAGGCGTGTAGCGGCCGCGCGAAGTTTTTGCGTCGCGCCGTCGAGATCGCCCGCTTTTACATCCGCTTGCGCCCGTCGTTGGAGTTTGTAGGCGGTTAGGGCCTCTACGATGCGCATCACCTGGGGCGCCGGCCGGAAGGTGTAGCCGGCTCCGTTGACGTATTCGATGCTGACATCCTCTCGGACTTTGTATCCGACGCGGGCGGCGTTGCCGACGCCGACCGGGTCTTCGCAGGCCGCGAGCGCCTGGGCCAGCCGATAGACGCCCACCGGTCGTGGGGGGACGATCAACTCGAGCAACACCGCCGGCCTCTCTCCCGCCACCATGTCGCCCAGTGAGAAGCTGTAACTGCCTCCCTCGTCGAGCGCCTCGACCGGCCCAATGGAGGGGCGGACGCGGTAGGCCGCTCGAACCTGCGCCCCTTGCGCGGGCCGAAACTTGATCTCCATGCAACGATAACTCACGGCCTGGGCGCGTTGTAACTCCTGGGCCATCACGGGCGGAATGGCCTCCGGCGTTTCCAGGAGATAGGCCTCCCCGCCGGTCTGGTCGGCGATGGGAATCATCAACTCCTCGTTAAATTCACCGCCCAGCCCGATGGTGCTGATGGGGATGTTGGCTTGATGGGCGTACATCGCCTGTGTCCGGCACGCTTTTTCGTCGAGCGTGAACCCGTCGGTCAGGACGAGCAGCCGGTTCGCCAGGTGGGCTGCGATCCGCGTTGTCAGTTCCGCTATCCCGAGCGCCAATCCGCGCCCAATGTAGGTGTCATCGCCCAATCGTAATTGGTCCAGTCTGTTCACCACGTCTAACAGGCGCGCTTTGTGAGCGCCGCTGGTGTTTTTGATGAGCGTCGTCGCTTCTCCGGCGAAGGCGACCAGGGAGAAGCGGTCGGTCGATCTCAGTTGTTCGACGGTGGCCCGAAGCGCGTCTTGGACGCGGTCGATTTTGCGCGGCAGGCGGGCCAGCACGTCGGCCGGAATATCGCTCGATTGCCAGGCCGGCACACCGTCGATCAGAACCTCTTGCAGCAATCCCCTGCGGGATAGTTCGCGGAATTGCTCGTCGTCGGCGACGCGGATGTACATCGACTCGCTGACGTCGACCACCAGGGCCAGGTTGACGGGCAGCGAAGCGGCTGGCGTCTCGTCGGCGATTTCCAACAACAAATAGACCAGGCGCGGCTGCTCGGTGGATGGGATGGTAGGCGTGTTAATCGTACAGGTCAGGTTAAGCGGATGGCTCATCTCATTGATTGATGTTCACAATTTATTCGATTCGTTGGCAGAAGGCCAGCACGCCAGGCGCGCTGGTCTTGCGCTCCAGGGCGATCATTTTGCGCAAGCCCTCGCTATATGGCCCGTGTTGTTGTCTCATCAGCGCCAGGGTCTTGGTCGCTCCCAGCGCCTCTATCGTTTTATAGGCCGCCCATTCGGCGAATCCCTCAGATACGAGGGGGTCCCGGAGCAGAGGGCAATGCTCTCCCTGCCATGCGTGGGCCCATTCGTGGGCGATGGTCTGAATCAGCAGAATCTGGGGCAAGCCGGAAAGCGCGTACATCATGCGCCGGGCGCCTTTTCGCACGAACAGGCCGATCAGGCGCTCTGGTTGGCGGTTGTCGCTTTCTTCCCCCAGGCGGCGCATGTGTTGGGCGTCAACCAGCGTGAAGTCGACGCCGACGTTGAGATGAAGGCCCAGCCGCTCAGTGACAATGCCGGTTACGCGCTCGAAAAGGGCCCCCGCCTGGTCACGGTCGTAGACGGCAGTCCGGTGGCAGCGAACGCAGATGAGCCGTCCATCTGGCAGGTGGATGGGCGAGAGCCCCGTTGGCGTGCCGCAGACGTCGCAACGGCGCGCGCGTTTCTGGCATGCGTCGCAGACGACGATGGCTTGGCCGCGCTCCGATTCTGACCATGGGAGTCCGTTAGGCGTATAGACCCACCCCCGGCCCTGTAAACGGGCGCCGCAGAGATGACAGTGCTTGATGGTCGACCTCCATTTGTTTTTTGGGTTGAAGTAGCCTTTTCACGTTTCATCCCGTTCTCCCTCTACCGGCCCCAACGTGGGCACAGTTTGTAGGTATCGGGCGCGTTGGTGACGTTGCGCGCGTTGGAACCGTCGGCGTTGGCGAGCCAGACGTCGTAAGCGCCGACCGTTCCCACCGGTTGCATGTAGACGATCATTGAACCGTCCGGCGAGAGGTAGGGGTCGTAAGCTTGCGGCAGCACCGGGTTGTAGCCGCCGCCCGTCGTGTTGGCGCGATGGAGCGTTTGCCTGATGGCGAAGTAGAAATAGGCGCTGTCTGGCGCCCACAACAGCGGGACTTGGGAGTTGATCGGGCCGTTGTAGACCGAGTGAACCAGTGAATTATCTGCGATTCGTTGGACGGTCAGGGAGTAGTCGCCGGCCTCTGACCACAGCATCACCTTGTAGACCCCATCAGGCGCCGGGCAATCTTTGGGGAAGCTCATCGCGCAACGATACCCATAGGATATGTTATATGATTGGCCCTCCAACGTCTTGGCTGCGCCTTGCCCGCTGCACGTCCCCAGGGATGCGGAGGTCGGGCCGATGATTCTTCCCTGCGTCCATCCGGGGTCGGTCGTCGCCAGGTGGTAGGCGCTCCCGGCCTCGATGGTGTAGAAGATGCGGCCTACGTCACCTACAGGCTGAGGCGGCGATGTCGGCGTTGTCTCCCCGGGCGTGGGCGTTACAGGGCCTGGCCCGGCCGGCGTCGGTGTTGGCCCCACGTCTCCTTGCCAGACTGTGATGTCGTCGATGTAGATTTGACCGCGCTGGGAGCCGCTTTGCCGGTCGAGGACGATGGCGTGGAAGCGCACTGGATAATCGACCGCGCCGTTATCCGGCCCGGATATGTGCCCGGAGGGCCAGGGCTGGTTGGGCGATAGATAGCCGACCATTTGCCGCCAGCCTGTGTGGTTGACCTTGCCCAGGTGGGCGGACCAGACTTGATTTTGGGCGTCCTGGAACCAGACGTTGAAGAAATGGCCTGATCCATCGCCATAGACCCATGCGCCGACGCTGTTGGGCGTCCCCGATAAGCTGATGGAGCGCAGGAAGACGACGTAATCGTCGCTGGAGGCCGGGAAGTCGTAGGCCAACTTGGCGGCGTAGCGGCCGGTGCGCGCCTGTTCCTGGCTCTGGGTCAGCGTGCCGTAGGGCTGGTCGCCCCGGCGCCAGGATCCGAAGGTCTCGAAGTCGATGAGCGCCCCAGACGGCGCCGGCGGCTCGTCGCGCGGCGTGGGTGTCGGGCTGGGCGTGCCGGGGGTTGGCGAAGGCGTCGGCGTTCTGTCAGATGTGGGGCTCGGAGATGGGGATGGGCTGGGCGTTTCTGAATCGTCATTGGCGTCGCTTGCATCGCCGCCGCCTTTGGGCGTGCTAGTCGGTTTGGGGGAGGGGGTCGGCGTGCGGATCGATCCGGGCGTGTTGGTCGGTGTGTCGGTGGGCTCGTCGGTGGAGGTATCAGTTTCTGTCGGAGCGGGTGCTGTGGTCGGCGTGGACGTATTCGACGTTTCCGCCGCGACGGCGGCGGGCGACGTCGGGTCGACGTGGGGCGTGGAGCCTGGGAGGGGTATCAGGCCGGTCGCTATGATGACGCCGACGACGAGTATCAGCGAAGCGACTCCGCCCAAAACCCAGACCCACGCCGGGATGCGGCGTGACGTCTCCCGCTTCTCCTTTGGTTCTGGACGGGGGATCGGTTGCGCGCCGGGTATAACGCGGGCCTTAGCGTGGATTCTCTTGGTTTGGCCGGATGGCGCGATCGCCGCCACCGGTTTTTCTCCCTTGAGGGCGGCGGCCATGTCCTCGGGGGTGTTGAAACGATTGCTGACAGCCAGTTCGGTCGCTTTCAGGATGCAGGCCTCGGTCGTGGGGGAAATCGACGGGTTGAACGTCTGGGGCGGGTTGAATACGTCGGGGCTGGCGATGCGCATTGTGGCGGTCGGTGGGGCGTGACCGGTCAATGCGTGGTAGATGGTCGCCCCCAGCCCGTATATGTCACTGCGGGGGTCGGTGTGCCCTACGTGGGTGTCATACTGCTCCGGCGGGGCGTATTCCGGCGTCCCCATGCCGCGCATCACGGTCCGCGTGTGCGGGTCGTTGGGGTCCCATAATTTCACCAATCCGAAGTCTACCAGCACCGCCCGCCCGTCGGAGCGGATGATGACGTTCTGGGGTTTGATGTCGCGGTGAATGATGCCCTGGTTATGGCAGTAGGTCAGCGCGTCCAGAAGTTGATGCGTCCACTCCAGCACCTGCGGTTCTGGCAATGCGCCTTCGCGCCGGATGCGTTCGTTCAGGCTCTCCCCTTCGACGAAGTCCATCACCAAATAGACGTTATTGCTTTCCTCAAAATAGTCGGTCACGCGCACCAGGTGAGGGTGGTTGAGCCGCGCCAGGATCTGGGCCTCCTGTTGGAATTGATGGCGCAGTTGGTGCAACGTTGGGGCGTCAAGTCCGGGTTGCGGCACCATCTCCTTGATGGCGAGTGAGACGTTGAGGCGGGTGTCCCACGCCTGGTAAACGGCTCCCATGCCCCCTTGGCCGAGCAGCGAGGTGATGCGGTAGCGGTTTTGTAGAATCTGTCCGTTTGTGAGCGTCATAATTTATTCTCCGTGATTGTAGCGGCGACTTCTCTCCCAACCCATTGACTGCCAAATCTCTTGATTGGCGGGGTGCGGGGGCTTATTTTCTCGCAAGCCCTTACGGAACCGCGTAGGTCAGTTTTACGCGGCCTAATTGCACCTTATCTCCTGGATTGAGAGGATGGGGTCGACCCGGCGTCAGTCGCTGGCGATTGACGTGGGTGTAATTGGTGCTGTTCAAGTCCTCAATGAGCACCTGATGGGCCTGCAGGAAGATGCGGGCGTGCTTTCGTGACACGCCGCCCTTGCCTCCCCCGTACTTGCTCAGGTCGATATCGGGAAAGATGTTGCTGACCAGGTCCTCTCGCCCAATGATGACCTCGGACCTGCCCGGCGGGAAGGGGATGACGGTGTTGCTCGCTCGCGCTATTAAACGCCCTGGAATACCGGCGGGGGGCGTGTAGGCTGGCTTGTCCAAGGGCGCGCCGCACATGTCGCAGAAGCGGCTGCCTTTTTGCAATCGGGCGCCGCAGTCGGCGCATACAGAGCGTTTGGACTGCGGTGATGGGGGGGACGATGACGAGCGCGCCTGTGGATAAGACATCATCTCCGTGGGCGGATAGGCGGGCGACTCGGGAGCCAGGGGCGCCCCGCAATTTTCACAGAAGGCCTCGCCGGGTATCGTCGGCGATTGGCAGACCGGGCAATTATTGGCCATAACGGTCGGCGCGTCCCGGCTTGAGGAGGAGGAGGGTGGGGGAGGCGCGCCTAATTTGGCGCCGCATTCGTCGCAGAAGGCCGCGCCGTCGGGTTGTCTCGAACCGCAGTTTGGGCATAAAGGCATCGCGTTATCTCCTGTAATCGGTCTTCACTGTTCGCTATTCGTAATAGACTCTCAGATGATAGGGAACTTCGTGATTGTATCCACCATCGAGCGCCAAGTCGGAGTGGACCCGGATGTAGTACCGGCGATCAGGTTCCGAGGTGAAACGAATTTGTTCCGGCTGGTCGCCGACTTCGTTTGAATGCTTGACATGTGGGTGGTTATCTAGAGATGTACAGTCGAAACAGTAGACGTGCAGGTCGTAATCGGCGTCTTCTGGGATGCGCCAGAGATCAATGATGACTGTGCTGCGGATGGATGGCTCGATGTAATAATAGTCGTCTACGTCGTCGGCGTCCCAGATGTACGCCTGGTAGGTCTCGCCCGACGTCAAAGGGCCGTGCGCCTGGGCTGGCGTGTCGTTCGGTTCGTAGACGTCGTAGGCGTACCACCAGACCCAATTGCGCATCACCAGCGGCAGGAAGATCCGCGTGGTCGGGTTCGCCAGGACGGTGTAGCATGCTTGCTCGCGGACGATGTCCCATCCCAAGTGCGCGCAATTCTGGATCGGCCAACGGGCGCTCCCCTCGGGCGCGGTGACGGTGACGCGGAAGGTGGTGGTGATGCGGGCGCCGTGGGGCATATCTAGTTCCTCCCATACCAGGCTGCGTTCGCCCGGCGTCAGGTCGTTGCACGGTAGGTTTAGGCTGCTGGGCGGTGGATTGGGGCCGACGTCGTAGGCGCAGCTTCCCGTCTCGAAGGCGACGCCGGTGGGCAGCGTGTTGGAAAGCACGGCCTGCGGGACTGCATCGCCGGTGTTGGCGGCGACGATGGTGTAGGTGATGGTCTCGCCTCTTTCGGCGTTGTTGGGTTCCGGGTCGTAGAACAGGCTGAATTCAGGGAGGGTGTGCATAATGAACGTGGTATGGGCTAAGTCGTGCTGTCCGCTGTCCCAGTCGATATAAGCTCGATTGACCAGGGGGTAGTGCAACGTATTGGCCGACGCCGATACCGTGGCAGCAAAGGTGGTCGTGATCCGGTCGCCGGGTGCGAAGTCCTTCCCGCCAAGCCACAGGTCGTCCGGCGGACCGCAGGGCCACCACCACGCGCCATAGAAATAGGCGCAGCTCCCCGGTTCGAGCGTGACGCCGGACGGCAATGTGTCGGAGAGAAGCACGTTTTGAATGGCGCCGCCGGTGTTTTTGACGACGATGGTGTAAGCGACGGTCTCGCCCGGTTTGGCGTAGGGGTCGCCGGTTTTGTAGGAAGATGTGAAATCGGGGGGTTGGGGTTGAGCATGCGCTTGGGGTCGGGCGATGGCCCACATCAGGGTCAGGGCCAGGATTGTAGCAAAGAGCACGATGAATGGTATAGCGCTTAAACGTTCTCGTATACGATTCGTCGAGGAGAAAGACCGAGTTTTTTTTGTCTCCATCAGAACCCTCCTAAAATTTAATCGAAGCATTCTAACCTCAATATGTCGCTCGCACGATGATGACCGTGATGTTATCCTTCCCGCCAGCCTGGTTCGCCAGATCGACCAGGCGGTCGCACGCTGCCTGGGGCGTCGGGGCCTCCCGCCACGTGCGCCAGATTGTCTCGTCTGGAATGAAACCGTTCAACCCATCGGAACAGAGGAGCAGCGCTTGACCGTTTGCGAGACGTTGTGGGAAGAGGTCGACCTGCGTCTGGGGCTTGTCGCCGATGACGCGGTAGATGACGTTCTTCTGGGGGTGGTCGATCGCTTCCGCCGGGGTGATTTGCCCGGCGGCGATGAGCCGTTCGACCAGCGAGTGGTCGGTGGTGAGTTGAAGGATGTCTGTTTCGGTGAGCAGGTAGGCGCGGCTGTCTCCCACGTTGGCGATGATCGCTTGGTCGTTGATGACGAGGGCCGCCACCAGCGTGGAACCCATATCGCTGCCGGCGCTGCGGCGTTGTTCATAGACGCTCTGGTTAGCCACCATGACCATCGAGGCGAGCCATTGGCGGGGATCGTTGAGTCCGTTTTGTCGTTTTGAGGGTGTGTGTAGGTGGTCCTTGGCCTGGCGCTCGATGGTCTGCACGATCAATTGGCTGGCGACGTCGCCGGCTGTGTGCCCGCCCATCCCGTCGGCGACGACGAACAGGCCGATGGCTATGTCTCTGTGCTCAGGCTCTGGCGCGAAATGTAGCGCCAATAAACTATCCTCGTTGAGCGAGCGTGTTTGCCCCACGTCGGTGCGATGACCGATGGCAAACGTGACGTTTTCTGACCGGTTTAGCGTCTGTCGCGCATATTCCAGCGCCTCGGCCAATTGGCGCGCGTTATAGTGCGGCGGGTTGGATAGCGCGTTGGAGAACGTTGTATCGACCGGTTCCGGCAATCGTGAGTGGCGCGCTTGATGCCCGGTCGCCAGGTAGACCAGTAACGTCGCCAGGTTTTGCACGTCTTCGGCGAAGTACCGTTCGGCGTCGGGACGATTGGCCGGCGGGATCACGGTCGCAGCGCGCAAGTGGACCCATTGGGCTTCGTCTTTCTGTGTCGTGATGTTTTTCAACCCGATCTCTCGAAGGGCGACCTGCCGTTGGTGCAGATAGTGCATTGATCGGGCCAGCGATGTGCCCCATGCCAGCACCCGTTCGAGTTTCTGGGGGATGGGCAGCGTGTCGACCAGCGGCGGCATTTGCTCAGGTTCTACCAGGTAATGCCTGGGCGGGCCGTAGGGTGCTTCGATGAAGTATTCTTGCGGTAACAGCAGGCCGGGGTGCTCGAAATGCATCTTCAGCAATTGGGCCTCGCTGGTGAATTCTCTTCCGTCGTTGCTCTCGGAGATTTGGCGACGGTGATGGCGGGTGTCTGCGCGGGTCAGATCCGCGCCGCATTGGGCGCACAATCGCTCTTGCGCGTCGTAGAGCGCCGTTTCGCAGACCGGGCATATTCTCGCCGGCGCAATGTCTTCGGTTAGATAGATGTTTAACTTTTCGTTGCGCTTCAATAGTTCGATGACCACGTATCGCCCATTCTGCAAGATTGCGCCTTCGGGCAAGGGGGAGAAGGCGACGCTGGCGCTCAGGAGCGGGCGGGTATTGGATGTCCAGTCGGGGGCGGCGAACGTAAGTGTATCGTCATCAACGGCGGCGGCGAACGGGCGCGTTGATCGGTGGGGCGCGGTGGAATGGCGTGGCGATAGCGCTTGACCGCATTGCTGGCAGAATCGGGCGCTTGGCTCGTTTTCGTGACCGCAATGGGCGCATTGGACCGGTTTTTCTGGGGTCATCGTTCCGTTTCCTTTTCATTGGCGTGGAAGGTGAAGACGACGCCGCCGATGTCGAGTTGCCAGCCGTCGCGCAGCAGGTTATGACCGGTGCGCTTGCCGTTCACGTAGACGCCGTTGCGCGAATTGTTGTCCTCAATCACCCATCCGATGGCCTGTCGAGAGATTTGGGCGTGGCGTTGAGAGACTGTCTCCCAGTTGGGAAAGTCCTCGTTGATGATTAGATCGTTCGACTCCCCACGTCCAATCGCTGTCGACGTGGGATCTAAGTCGAAACGACGCGCGACCCCCGGCGCATCCCGGTGTTCCAGGTAGGCCGCGGGTGAGGGGATGGTGGATGGCGCGGGCTGCGTCTGCGCCTTAGTTTGCGAGGCATCGCGGCGCTTCGCGCGTCGCAAGCGCAAAATCCGCAGGGCGAGTAACACTATCCCCACAATTAGCAGCGGGAGCAAGCAAAGCGCGCTCCACCGGAGCCAATTGTTGGATGTGCGCCCGGTGATGTCCCCCGCCCATCCCGGCGCGATCAGCAAAAGCGCCGCCGATAATCCGGTTGTAATGAGAATTCGTCTGGCGCCTGTCCAGAATCTTGTTTTAAACATGGATCGGTTCCTGGTTAATGGTTGAATGGTTGAATAAACTCAATTGCCTGTGATAGGGCGATGAAAACTGGTTTGAAAGCAGAAACCCATTGATTGTGTCCTCGTCGCCCAATGTCCGGGCCAGCTGTGCTAAATCAAGCTTCTTGAGCACACTGATTGTGATGGGGCGCTTCGCATCCAAAAAATGAACGCGTGCAGGAATTCCTTGTTGAGAGACGTCTCATTAGACCTTATTTTACCCCGCAATACCTGAATTGCAAGTGAGGGTCATTCCCTCTTGCATTGGACAATCGCTTCAAAACGGGATACAATCCTAGTGATTAGTGATGGTTTGTGATTTGGGTTCTCTGGGATTTCGCATGGCGAGACCCTAAAGGTTTTGCTCAAGGCCGCGCAAACAACGTTTTTGCCTTAAACAATGACCTTTTTCCATCAAAACCAGCGCAAAAACCTTTAGGGTCTATGA
>DAOTUC010000019.1:0-6258 GCA_034437315.1 Anaerolineae bacterium | reverse complement strand
GAAGGACGAGGCTTTTGAGGTTCTATTGAATCTAGCGCAAGATACTACGATGCATCCTGGGTTTCGTAGGGCAACAGCCGAGAGGTTGGGGCGGCTGGGTTGTGAAGGTGAAGCAGTCGAAGTCTTGCTGTTGCTAGCGCGAGATGCGGATATCAGATCGCAAGAGCGTCGGTCGGCGGCCGAGGCGTTGAGGCAGTTGGGATGTGAGGCTGAAGCAACAGAAGCCTGGCTGGCATTGGCGTGGGATGGAGAAGCAAAGTTAGAAGATCGTCAATTAGCGGCTGAATCGTTGGGGCAGTTAGGTCGTGAGTCTGAGGCCACCAACATACTGTTAACATTGGTACAAAGCATAGAAATCGAGCCACAAGAGCGTCGAAGGGTAGCTGAAGCATTGTGGCAGTTCGGTCGTAAGGCCGAGTCCATTGATATCTTGTTGGCTTTGGCACAGAATGCAGAAGTGGAGCAAACAGAGCGGCGTATGTCAGCTCAATTACTAGGAGAGTTGGGGCGTGAGGTTGAAGCAAAAGAAGCCTGGTTGGCATTGGCGTGGAGTGAGGAGGCAAAGTCAGAAGGGCGCTGGTTAGCCGCTGAGTCACTAAGACGATTGGGATATGTAGATGAAGCTATCAGCGCGCTGATAGCGATAGCGCAAGATACATGTGTAGATGTTGCTCTACGCCAATTCATTACTGAGTCACTAGGGCGATTAGGGCATGTGGAAGAGGCCGCTGCAATATTGCTGACGTTGGCGCAAGACGCCAGTGTGGATGCTATTCAACGCCGGATAGCTGCTGAGTCGTTGAGTGAATTAGGACTTATGGAAGAATCTGCTACTTCACTGCTAATGCTGGCGCAAGATGATCGGATAGCTTTAAAACAGCGTAAGAGCGCGGCTGAGTTATTGGGGCAAATGAGTGCGGCAGTCTTTTCAAGCGCATTAGCCTTGGAACGACAAGGAGATACAACAGCAGCGATTGCAATGTATCTCAAAATAGTACATAAAGCTAATGTGAAGGCAGATATAGATAAGCGAAGACTTGCATCTGAGGCTTTGGGGCGGTTGGGGTGTGTGGAGGAAGCCACCGCCGTGCTGCTGATGTTGGCGCAAGATACAAGTGTAGATGTTATCCAACGCCGGTTAGCTGCTGAATCGCTAGAACAAATGGAGTTTGTAAACGAAGCTGCCTCCGCGTTGCTGGTGATAGCGCAAGACACAAGTGTAGATGTTGTCCAACGCCGGTTAGCTGCTGAATCGCTAGAACAAATGGAGTTTGTAGACGAAGCTGCCTCCGCGTTGCTGGCGATAGCGCAAGACACAGATGTAGATGTTGCTCAACGGCAGGGTGCTGCTGAATCGCTAGAACAAATGGGGTTTGTAGACGAAGCCGCATCCGTACTGCTGATGTTGGCGCAAGACACAAATGTAGATGTTGCTCAACGGCAGGGTGCTGCTGAGTCGCTAGAACAAATGGGGTTTGTAGACGAAGCCGCCTCCGCGTTGCTGGCGATGGCACGAGACACAAGTGTAGACGCTGTCCAACGGTGGGCTGCTGCTGAGTCGCTAGAACAAATGGATTGTCTAGATGAAGCTGTCTTCGCGCTGCTAGCGATAGCGCAAGACACAAGTGTAGATGCTACCCAAGGGTTTTTAGTTACTGAGTCGCTCGAACAGTTGGGCCAGACAAATGAAGCCATTGAGACCTGGTTGAAGATCGCTCGGAATGATCAAGAGAAATCCGAAGAACGTCAGAAGGTAATCAAGAAGCTAGGGTACTTAGACCGGAGCGAAGAATTGTTAACACTAGCTAAAGACGTGATGATGGGATCTGAAGTCCAAAGTGCTGCGACTGAAGCTCTCGAAAGGCTCGGGCAAACTGATAAGCTATTCGCGCTGGCACAAAATGCGGGGGCGGGAGCAAGGATGCGTCAAAGAGCAGGAGAATCTCTGGAAAGATTGGGGCAAACGGAAAAGGCGGCTGAAGCGTGGTTAATGATGATATCGGATACTCGATTACGGGAGGGTGAACAGCGTTTTGCAGCCAAGAAAATGGGGCGATTGGCTGAGTATCTATCTGCAGAAAAAGGCCATGCTCTTGTCCGCTTTACCAGTCATTTGAACTCTGATCAGAAATCCCACAAAGATATCCTACAGAATCTGGTATGGGGATTTAAGAAAGCACAATGGGCAAATCCGCAATCTGCCACATGGCTTCTTCTATTGATCGAAGGTAGATATGAAGGTCAAGAGGTATATCAACCCTTACGTGATGCTGCCTGGGAAGCATTGTCCCAACTGGCTTCCCAGGTAGATTGGGCTGACAGTGCTGTCTTTGAATCAAAAAGCATTATGGAAAATCAATGCCCCTCTACGAAAGCATGACCCTACAACATCGCTACGAGGTCCTCCGCCCCCTGGGCGAGGGGGGTATGGGCGCGGCTTACCTGGTGAAGGATAGCCGGCTGGGACGCTACTGTGTCATCAAGGAGGTGCTCTCCCACGAGACCACCAGCCAGGCGCAGTTCGAGCGCGAGGCTCGCTTGTTGGCCCAGTTGCGCCACAACAACCTACCCGTCGTCCACGACTACTTCTTCGAGCAGGATCACCCTTACATCGTGATGGAGCACATAGAGGGCCAGACACTGAATCGCCTGCGCGGCGAGCGCTCGGCGCCTTTCGAGCCGCACGAGGTGCTCAAATGGGCGCGGAATTTACTGGATGCGCTTTGCTACATGCACGGGCAGGAGCCGCCCATCATCCACCGCGACATCAAGCCACAGAACGTCTGCATCACGCCGCAGGGTGACGCGATGCTGCTCGACTTCGGCATCGCCCGGCGCCTGGACGAGACCAAAACCAGCACGGCGGCTCGCGCTTTCACCACCGGCTACGCCCCCATCGAGCAGTATCCCCTGGAGGCGGTGGCATCGTATCCCTCTGTGCAGGCATACGTTGAGGCGTTGCGAGACGAGGGTATTCGGACCGGCCCCTATACCGACGTCTACGGCCTGGGCGCCACCCTGTATTACGCGCTGACGCTGCTCCGGCCGACTGATGCCTGTATGCGCGTTCTGGGGGAGCAACTGCCGCCCATTGAACAGGCCAATCCCGACGCGCCCAGCTTCCTGGTCGAGGCGGTGATGAAAGCGTTGGCGCTCCATCCGCGAGATCGATTCCAGACCGCCGCCGTGACGTTGGCGGCCCTGCAATCGGAGGAAACGGAGTCGCCCCCGATGCGCTTGCAGCTTCGACCGCCCCGCCCGCTGCCCACGGAGGACGTCAAGGCGTTGGACTACGAGTTGGTCTACATCCCCGCCGGCCCGTTCACATTGGGCAGTGACGATCCCCAGATCAAGGAGGCCTGTCGCCCCCAGCACACGGTTGAGATCGCCGCTTACTGTATCGGTCGACGACCGGCGACCCACGCCGACTACCAGCGTTTCATCCACGATAACCCCGACTATCCTGTACCCTATAGCCCGATGCGCTTCGCCCAGCCGTACAACTGGGATCGCGACTCCCGCACCTTCCCGCGCCGGCTGGCGGATCATCCCGTCGTGCTGGTCACCTGGCAGGATGCGCGCGCCTACTGCCGCTGGCTGAGCGAGGTGACGGGCTATTACTGCCGGCTGCCCACCGAAGCAGAATGGGAAAAGGCGGCGGCTTGGGCAGAGGAGCCGGGGAGCAGAGGGGCGGGGGTGAAAAGGGAGTATCCCTGGGGTGAAAAGTTCGACGAGGCGCGGTGTAATGTGGACGCCCACGGCGCGCTGCGGGTGGAATCCAGCCCGGTCGGTCAGTACTCGCCCGCCGGCGACAGCCCCTACGGGCTTGTGGATATGGCGGGCAACGTCTGGGAGAGGGCCGCCAGCTTGTACCGGCCCTATCCCTACGACGCTGGCGACGGGCGCGAGGATGCGGGCGCCGACGGCCAGCGCGTGGTGCGCGGCGGAGCCTACAACGAGGGGCCGTTGCTGGCCCGCTGCGCCTGGCGCAACAGCGTCCCGCCTGATCTGCGTGCAGCGAACGTGGGGTTTCGCGTGGCGTGTGATGCGGCGTAATTGGACAGGATTGACAGGATTTTTCCCTGTATCCTGTGAATCTTTACATCTCGCCTAAATCAAGTATAATTCGCTTAAGCTAATCTATCCTTGTTATAGAATCAGTCACATATCGTGAGAACCCTAAGAATAAGCGAGCTACTATGCCGCGCACCCTTTCTGCCCTCGAATCCAAGCTGATCCTGCACCTGGAGTGGGAAAAGCAGCCGGTGGTCACCATCGAAGAGACGATGGAGATACTGGGTTGTTCCTACGACCACGCCCGGCAGATCCTGCACCGTCTGACCCGGCGGCAGTGGTTGGCTCGCATCACGCCGGGCACGTATGAACTGATTCCCGCCGAGCGCGGCGAGCACGCCTTCCTCGATACCAACCCCTTGTTCATCGGCAGCACCCTGGTGGAGCCCTACTACTTCTCCTTCGCCACCGCCGCTTTCTTTCACGGCCTCTCGACACAGTCCTCCGCCACCGTTTACGTCGCCACCACCGTGCGCAAGGGACGGCGGCTGTTGACCGTGCGTGGGAAGAGATACCGCCTGGTCGTTCAACCGGACCACAAGTTCTTCGGCGCCGTCGAGGTTGACGCCTACGGCAGCCGCGTGATGATGGCCCGACCGGAGAAAACGATTGTGGATGCCCTAGATCAGCCCAGCTATGCTGGAGACGTGCCCGAGATCGCTGCGATGTTGTGGCAGGGTCGGGGACAACTCGACTGGGATCGTCTGGCCGACGATGCGCTCCGTTTCAGGTCACAGGCGTTGGTCAAGCGGCTGGGCTATTTGACCGATCTCCTCGACGTCTCTCTTGAGCCCTCGGTTCGAGAGCGCCTACTGGCAGGCAGCGGTAAGAGCACGACCTATCTGGGGCGAACGAGCCAATGGGATACCGGCGGTGACTATGACGCGACCTGGCGCGTCGTGGATAACGTTCCGCGTCGAGAGTTATTGGCCGAAATTGAGGTACTGTGATGATCGAGAAACGACTCGTCCAGTGCTATGCTTCTGATGCTGGCGTCGATCTCGACATCGCCGAGCGAGAGATTGTCCTGGCCTACGTGCTGCGCATTCTATCCGATGGGGGATTGTTTGACTATCTGGCATTCAAGGGCGGAACGGCCATCCGCAAGCTCTACTTGGGCGGCTCAGGACGGTTCAGCCTGGATTTGGATTTTACCGCCATCGGCGATACCACACCCGAGACATTGGTGCTTGAGCTGACCGATCTCTTGCACAACCATACGTACTACGGGCTCACGTTCACAATTTCCAGTCCCGACTATTACGTGACCGATGATGCCCATGGGTGTGGTGCAGCGGTCACCTACGATCACGAGTGGGTAACTGCTGGGCGCTTTGGGATACAGATCAGTTTTCGAGCATCCCCATTGCTACCCGTGCGGTCGATCCCACTTCGCCCCGAGCGCTATTTCGATTGGATGGACGTTGAACCTCCCGATGTACCAGCGTTGGACTTGCACGAAGTCATTGGCGAGAAGGTGCGCGCTGCCGCTCAGCGTACGCGCGTGCGCGACCTGTACGATCTGTACCAGTTTGCCCGTCGACCCTACGATCGTGACGTGGTCCGCAGGATTGCCGTGATCAAATGTTGGGAGACACACTACGCCTTTGATCCCACCGCTTTTCTGGATGGTCTACCTGACGGCAACTATGATTGGGCCGATCTGAATCGATTGGTGCGTCCTGATGCCCTGGTGGCTGCGAGCGACATCCTACGAGAGGTACAACAGGCCTATGCCTTTCTGTGTGAATTGACCGAAGGAGAGGCGCGACTGGCATCTGATCCTTATGGCCGCGAGCAGCAGGTCTACCGGCAACTGGCACAAAGCCTGTAGCACAACTGGCCGAGAAATGACTGAGGAGCAGTCCATGAACTCAAAAACCAAATCCGCCATCAAATCCCTCGTGCTCGACCTGCGCCACACCCTCGAGGACGAACTCGCCATCGTCCTCCGCCGCTACGGCCTCTTCACCGACCGCGACTGGCCCCTCGACGCGCCGCCCGAGCGCCTGACCGATCCTGCCGACCAGGAGATCTGGCGCCGCATCGTCACCGTGGTCCGGCAGCGCATGCAGGAGGGCCGCACCTTGCAAGCGGCATCGCAGGACTACGTCCGTGAATCCGCCTTCACCTTCCTCAACCGGCTGGTGGGGCTGAAATGCCTGGAGGTGCGCGGCATCATCG
>DAOTUC010000018.1:0-2111 GCA_034437315.1 Anaerolineae bacterium | reverse complement strand
TAAGGTCATCCTGCGCGGCGAGTTGCTCGTGCGCGGTTCCAGCGCGCCCCGCGTCTGAATAGTCGGTTAGACAGGAAGGGCGGTAAATTTGTGGGAAATGGATAGAGGAGTATAATTATGTCAATGGGTGGGGCGCGTTAATCCGGCAATTGTGTTTGCATTTGGGATAAATTTGTGATATGCTTGTATGTGATTTTGCATGATTAAGGAGGAAACATCCCTATGTTGATCCTTTTAGAAGCTTTGCTTAAAATCTTTATCCAGATCCTCATTGGCATGGTAACCCCTCTCCTGCTTACCTTGGCCGGGATGTTGGTCATCATCGCTTTGCTTCGATTGGCTACATTTGATTGGTGGCCGCGCGGCCTGGTGACTGTAGGACTGATCTGGTTTATAAGAGGGACAACGGGCGCTTTTATCTATTCAACGCTGATATATGCGTTTCCACCACTCAAAGGCGCGCCCCTCATGTTTTTAGCTATGTTGATTGCAGGGATAGAGCCATTGATCTCCCCACAACTATCGGTGTTGGTGTCCTTATTATGGTCATTGCTTTTACCCTGGTCGCCGCCCACGCTATCCATCCGGGAGTTAATCTCTCCTACCAATAAATGGTTTCGCCGGTGGGTGCCTTACGCCATCTGGGCTTACGTCTGGCTAACCTTACTCATTGGCTGGCGATATGGGGCGCTGGGCATGCTCTTGCTCACGTTACCGACCTTTCTCACCTCTCTAGGCGGGCTCTTCTTCATCTCCGCTTTTATTTTACCCTACCCAGAGCTGGACGTGAAAAATACATCCGCTGCCAATGAACTGGTCCCAATGTTTGAGCAGGAGATCAAAGATTTTGTCGCACTGATGCACGATCCTGAGAATGTAGAGGCTCGTCGGGAGTGGGTCGAGCAGCGACGAAAGGCGCTTCGTTGCCTGATCACCTATGCCCTGGGGACCAACTATCCCTACTACGTCATCATCGACGAGAAGATCAACGAGCGGACGGAGGAAATTCGCACGTGGTTGCCCTGGCAAGATAAGCTGATCAAACGCCTGGAAGGTGATAATTTCGGCGATTTCTTGTCCGGGCCGGGCGTAATTCTTTCGGGGTGCGATCAAGCGGTCGTGCTCTCCACCGGCCTTAAGTTCAAGGGAGCAAAAGGCCCCGGCATCGTCTTCACCGAGATGTCCGACAGTCCCACGCAGGTGATGGATCTGCGGGTGCAATTGCGCGCTTTCCCGGTGCAGGCTCGAACGAAGGACGGTATCGCTGTGCGCGTTTTCACATTTGTCCCTTTCCGAGTCGGCAGAGGGCAGGAGCAGCCTGAACTTGGAAAGAGCTTTCCTTATCGGGCCAGCGACGTTTTCAAGGCCATACACGAGCAGGTTGTAGAACACGAGGACCCCTCCCAGGTGGCGGAAAATTTGAAGCAATATGAGTGGTACGATCTGCCTAAAATAGTCGGTGAACGAGCCGTGCGCGAGGCTATCTCACAATATAAGTTTGACGATCTTTACGCCCCATTCGAGTTGCACACTGACCCCAACCAACACCCGCGCGCCAAGATCGGCCGGGCGTTACAGGAAGCATTGGAACAAGAATTGCCGCCGATGGGCCTTCAGCGCGTGGGCAGCGGCATCAGCAATCTTGAGCCGGAGGACCCTCGCGTGATCGAACAGCGCATTGAGGCATGGCAGGCGGATTGGAAGCGTAAGATTATGTTGCAACAAGCCGCCGGGCAGTCAATGCGATTGCGATTGATAGAACAAGCCCGAGCCCAGGCCCAGATAGACGTGATCGTCGATATAGGAAAACGGGTGAAAGCATTGCGGGAAACCGGCGCTCGCATCCCAATGGACGTCGTCGCACTCGATTTCATTGATATTCTGGGAGAACTAGCCGCGAGATCGGCGGCCCATAGAGTATTGCCAACTGGCGATACAGATGTGATAAAACGTGCTCGTAAAAGCATCGGCGTTTAGTTCAAGATCAGCCGCCATAACGGGAGAGTAGACTATGCTTCGTAAAAAGCTCGGTATTCAATTTTCAAATCGCCTGTTCGTCCTCACGGCTATCGTGATGCTTTCGATATTGTTGGGAGGGTGGCTGGAGTATC
>DAOTUC010000017.1:0-3236 GCA_034437315.1 Anaerolineae bacterium | reverse complement strand
TTCGAAAACGTCATCCCGGTACCAGATGGCCTGGATCCAGCCATCGAACGGAATCGCGGCGCGCTTGCCCGTAGATGGATCGGTGACCATCTGCAACGGGCCAGCCCGGAAATCGTCCTCGCCAATGCTGGCGATAACCGCCTCGGCAGCGTCCTGATCCAGGATGTCGTCGGCCGCGAAGGCGGCGACCCGTTCGACGCCCATACGGACGATGTCGGGCAATCGGTTGGCCGCCATCGCTGTCGCGATCCGCTGCGAGACGCCCGCTTCCTCAATCGGGACGATGCGCAGGTCAATCTCCGGGTGCTCCGCCATAAATCGAGCCGCGATGGCTTCGTAGGTGTCCACCCGGTCCTCCTCGTTGTCGGTCGTCCAGAACTCGACGACCGTCTTGTCCATCGGCTCGGCGGGCACTTCGACCGGCACTTCGACCTCAACCTCGACGGTCCGTTCGACCGGCACTTCGACTTCGACCTCAACGGTTCGTTCGACCGGCACCTCAACGGTCACGGTGACGGTTTCGGGCTGGCACGCGGCCAAAAGGCCCATCACCAGCGCACTCAACATAAATAGACTCGTAAGCTTCTTCATCTCACACTCCTCCTTATTCTGTATTCTGTAAAATTCTGGTAAAACGCTAACCTTTGCAAGCTGTGCGATTAGTTCGCATTTCTCCCAAACTTTCGTGAAATTGTCGCGAACCGCACAGGTCGAACGCTGGGCTGATTTCTAGCGCTATTTTGTGATATATCACCTCCTTACCTGGACGAGCCGGGGTCAACAAAGAGGCTGCCGCCGTTAAATCCCTGCTCGCTAGACAGGCATTTGATCACTTAGAGCCTATCGAGACGCGAGGCGCTTGCCCCGCACGATTGGCGCACGACCAACTTTGGCTGAAGGATGACGTGCGCTTCTTCCAATGACTCGTCTTCTCCTGCTAAGAGCAATCGGATCAACATGTCGCAGATGCGCTGTCCAATCTCGTAGATGGGCTGGCGCACAGTCGTCAGCGGCGGATGAGCGTGCTCGGCCAAGGGGACGTCGTCGAAACCGGCGACAGCCACGTCCCGCCCGACGGACAACCCCATACTCTGAGCTGCGCTGATGACGCCCAGCGCCATCAGGTCATTGCAGGCAATGATCGCGCTGGGACGAGATGGTCGGTCAAGGAGTTCTAACCCCGCTGCGTACCCACTGCGTTCCGTGAGCTGCCCGACGATAAACAGCCGCTCGTCGAAAGCGATGTCGTTGTTATCCAACGCCTCCCTGTATCCCGCTATCCGGTGAGAAGCGAACGTCAGTTCGAGAGGGGCGCTGACGTAGCCGATGCGCCGGTGGTCCGAGTCAATCAAGTGCTGCGTCAGGCGCCGCATTCCGGCTTGTCCATCTACGTCCAGGTAGGGGAAATCCACCCCGTCCAGATCGGAGCGTCCGAAAGTGACAAATGAAAATCCTTGTTCAGACAGATATTTGATCCGTTGATCCTGGAGACGTGTACGCACCACCAGCAAGCCATCCACTCGCCGCTCTTTGACCATCCGTCGGTAAACACTCAGCTCCTCCTCACCAGGGGCGCGCGTCGAGACGAGCATATCGAACTCGTGCTCGGCGGCTTTGTTACCAATGCCGGTCAGCAACTCGCTGAAGAAGGGATCCGAGAAGCGAGGGCCATGAGTGGGAATGATGAAGCCGATAGTGTCGGTGCGCTGGGCGCGCAAGCGTCGGGCGGTCGCGTTGGGGTGATAGCCCATTTCCTCGGCCGTATCTAAAATGAGTTGACGGGTCGGCTCGGCGACATCGCTGTAGCCTGCCAGGGCCCGGGAGACTGTAGTGATCGAAAAGCCTACTTTTTGAGCGATGTCTTTGAGGGTCACGGGCATATTGAAACTCCTTGAACGTGAGGATGAACAAACGCCTATGTAGGCCTTCCGAAACGTTTTGGAAGGCCTCATTAGTATAACCCAAAACGTTTTGGGAGTCAAGATGCGAGGAGTGATTTTAAGAGATTTTTAAGGAATTGCACAGTGTCAAGTCCCATAAAGCCGCAACCGGGAGGTTACCCAATGTTGTCAACGACGTCAAAGTGTAGCACTTGAGGCCGTGTTTATTGTGATCCTCCACGAGTGCACAAACCCAACCGAGCAGGCCGCCGCCATCGCCGTAGGGCTGTGGATAGGGTCGACAGACCCACAGCGACGGGGCACAGTAAGTGTAGCGAATGAGTGAGCAAGGCGGGGTGTGGAAACATCGGTGAGAAAATCGGCGACGCTCCAATGCTAGAAACACTGCAACCCCACCGCCTGCCTTTGCCTCTGCAGACAGCGATCTGTCTGGTCAGCTGCGGGTTGAGGTGAGCGTGGGGGGAGTGGCAAGGCAGGGTGTGGAAACATCAGTGGAAACAGCGGTGATGATCCGACGGGCGGGCGCACCGCAAAACGATGAAACGCCATCGTCTCGATCCCTTGGCTCTTCTCCAAGGAAAACGAAGATAACACCGACCAAGCAATGGCCATCAACGTCGCGCGCTCCTCCGGTGGAGAGCAACGAGACCCCACAGTCCGCAGCGTGGCCGCGTTGCTGACCTACAAGCTCAAGAACGGCGAGACCCCGCCGGATAACGGTCACCATCACCAGCCAGAATCTTGCGGCGCTTGTTCCTTCTGCCACGGCGACGGCGCGGTCGTGCTCAATGTCCCAGAATCGGACCCGGATTATGGGAAGGCGATCACGTGTCCGTATTGCGGTTGAGGGGGTGGTTTATCGGCTCAATGGTGATCGGTTTTTTTTGTTTCGTGAGCCTGTTTGGGGGATACAAAAACCCTGGCCCCAGCTATGAGCTGGGGCCAGGGTTTTTGTTGTTACAGTAGCGGCGCCGAAGGTTTGATCCACCTGTGCGAGCGCGTACCCTGGCTGATGGTAGACGATCTGGGAACCGAGCGCCTGAGCGACTGGGCGGCCGAGGTGTTGTTCCGCGTGTTCAACGCCCGTTATGCTTCCCGCGCGCCTACGTTTGTGGTCAGCAATGTTTGCCCTGACGACATCGCCGAAGCGCGCTTGCGCTCACGTTTTCTGGATACGGCTCTATGCCAAGTCGTCCCCAACGGAGCCGAGGATTATCGGCAGCGCGAGCGCAAGCGCGCACCCGTTTTCCTCAATCCTTGTCCGGATCTTGACGCGGCGATCGGGGGCAATGGCAAGCGGGTGGTTGGAGGAGCACGCCGACGTGGTGCTGATGC
>DAOTUC010000016.1:0-5695 GCA_034437315.1 Anaerolineae bacterium | reverse complement strand
CCTCACACGATAGAGACCCGATGACCTCCCCCAACCGCCAAATCGCCCGCGCCGCCTCCCTCGTCATGGCCCTTTTCGTCCTCAGCCGCGTGCTGGGTTTGGCCCGTCAGATGGTCGTGGGGGCGATGTTCGGCGCCAGTGGGGAGTTGGACGCTTTCTGGGCGGCGAATCGCGTCCCCGACGCGATCTTCCTGATCGTCGCCGGGGGAGCGTTGGGCTCCGCCTTCATCCCCGCCTTCGCCGAGCGCCTGGCCCGGGCGGATCGGGCGGAGGCCTGGCGGCTCGCCTCGGCCGTCGTCAACCTGGCGCTGATCCTGCTGACCGTCCTGGCGGCGTTGACCGCGCTCTGCGCCCCGTCGTTGGTACGCGCCTTCATCGCCCCCGGTTTCGATCCGGCCCAACAGGCGCTCACCACCGAGCTGTTGCGGCTGATGCTCATCTGCCCGATCATCTTCGGCGTCAGCGGCATCGTGATGGGGGTGCTGAACGCCCACCAGCACTTTCTTCTGCCCGCCCTGGCTCCCTCGATCTACAACCTCTCGATTATAGGGGGCGCGGTGTTGTTAGGGCCGCGGATGGGCGTGCGCGGGATGGCGCTCGGCGCGGTGGCGGGCGCGGCGCTCCACCTGCTGGTGCAGGCGCCGGGATTGATCCGTTACGGCGCGCGTTACGCGCCCATCCTGGGATTGAACGACCCCGGTGTGCGAGAGGTGGGCCGGTTGATGGCCCCGCGGGTGCTGGGCACCGCCATTGTCGAGTTGAACTTCTTCGTCAACAACAGTTTGGCCTCGGCCATGGGGGAGGGCGCTGTCTCGGCGATCAACTACGCCTGGTTGTTGATGCTATTGCCGCAGGGCGTTTTCGCCCAGGCGGTGGGCACGGCCGCTTTCCCGACCTTCGCCGCCCAGGCCGCCCGGGGCGAGCGGGACGAGATGCGGCGCACCCTGGCGGCGACGTTGCGCACCGTCTTCGTCCTGTGCCTGCCGGCGACGGTGGGCCTGATCGCCCTGGGACGTCCCGTGGTGGAATTGCTGTTTCAGCGGGGCGCATTCGAGGCAGACGCCGTCGACGCCGTCGCCTGGGCGCTCGCCTTTTACGCCCTGGGCCTGGTGGGGCACGCCGGGCTGGAGATCGTGGCCCGCGCCTTCTACGCCTTGCACGATACGTTTACGCCCGTGTGGGTGGGGGGATTGACGATGGCGCTCAACGTGGGGTTGAGCCTGACGTTGCCCGGCCTTTGCCTGCAAGTGGGATGTCCGCCCCACGTTGGGTTGGCGCTGGCGAATTCCATCGCGACGTTACTGGAGTTGGCCGCCCTCCTGGGATTGATTCGGCGGCGCGTCGGCGGGTTGCAAGGCCGCCGTATGCTCATCTCTTTCGCCAAGAGCGGCGTCGCCTCGCTGGTGATGGGAATCGGGTTGTGGGGCTGGCAGGCCGCGTTGAGGGAGGCGGACGTGTTCGTCGTGGGCGGCGGCGGCATCATCCTGGGCGTGATCGTCTACGTCCTGCTCGCGCTCTTGTTGCGCCTGGACGAATTGCGCGTCATCACGCGCCTGGCGCTGCCATTGGGGCGAAGGCCTAGGGAGTTACGGTGACGATTCCCCCGGTTACGTCGGCCGGCAATCGTTCCTCTCGCGCGTCGGTCAACGTGATTGTTTCAAATGTAAGTGGATAGTCGCCCGGTTTTAGACCGGCGATGGTGAACGTCGCCACGTCACAATCGCCGCTGAAGGGCGGATCTGTCGCTGACCTCGCGGCAATGTAGGAGACGACGCCCTCGCCTGCGCTTGATCGCGCTTGCGCCATCGCGCCGCCGGTGCACGTCCCCGGCGTCAGCCCGCGGGCTTCCAGACCCTCCGCGTCATACACGATGCGCGCTTCGACCCCGTAGAGATTGCTCACACCCATCACGTAGATGGTGATGGAGATAGCCTCTCCCACCTGGATCGTCGGTTCTGGCGGGACGAGGATGACTTGCGTCGGCGTTCCCGTCGCAAGCGGCAGCGGGGGAGCGGTGGGGTAGGGCATAGCCGGGGCGGGAGCTGGCGCTGACCTAATCGAGAAAAACATCGCCCCAGCTACGACGCAAGCGAGCGCTAAAAGCGCCATCAGTCCCAATCCGCCGATGAGCATGATTTCGCTGCGTTCAATCCGCCCGCTGCCCGCCAGTCCGAATAACCCCAGCGCGGCGAGTGCAAGGACGACGAAGAGGAGGATGAGCAGAACGATCGCACCGATAGCCATCATCAGGATGTCTCCAGATTGAGCGCCTCGAGAGGAACGTCTCCATCTGGCGTTAGTTGCTTGATCTTCATTTCTGCTTCGTCCAATTGCGTGTGACAGCGGGCGACCAGTGTCTGACCGCGCTCGAAAAGCGCCAGGCTTTCCTCCAGGGGCAACCCGCCCTGTTCCAACTGCCGGACCGTCTCCTCCAACTGGGCGAAGGCCTGTTCAAACGTCAATTCGTCGTTTTCGTTCATCTTCACCTCCGATGAGGGTGTTTTCTAGGCCAGCCGCGGTTTGGCTAGAATCTCCAGCACGCGCAGGTCGAAAAAGTCCTGGGCGTTTACGGGGACCAGGACGAGGGCTGTGTCCGCTCCCTGACCCGTACCGGAAATGGCGATGCAGGGCTCGCCGACGCGAATCAATCCGGCGTCGGCCGCCATCAGCGCGATCTCGACGCCCACCTTGACCCCCTGCCCGAAGATGCGCAGGGTGTAGGCGATGATCTCGTCGGTCATATAGGTGTCCAATTTTCTGCGCACCGCCCGATTGACGCCTCCCAGCGCGTGTTGGCAGGTGATGATCTTCGCCCCGGCTGTTTCGAGTGCAGCGCGATTTTCGGCGGTCAGATCCTGGACGTTCGGTTCCTTGAAACCGGTGGAGTGGGTCACGACGACGACGTCATAACCTTCAAATAGCTGGGCGACCTGGACGCCGGTCTCGCCCCGCGTGCTGGCGACCAGGATCGTGCGAATGTCCAGCGCCTCGGCCCGCCGCCGGGCGATCTTGAGCGTGGCGCTCGTGTTGTGCGGTCCCGGTTTGGCGAAGTAGGTCGATTGAATGTGTGCGTCTGACATCGTTATTTTCCTTTCTCTCTTAATCGCTCAGATTTGACAAATGGATGAGATGAGTATAGACTGATTGAGTGAAAAGATCAAGTCATCATCCTCGAGATGACGCCTGTTTTTGATAATATAAACCAGACGCCAAAATGACTTGACAGGGATTAAAATTTCTCATATTATAGGTAACATCGGCTCCGTTATGGACTGGATTTATCCGTTCATTAACCGATTTTAAAGGGTCTACAGTGGTTTTAGTTTGAAACATCTTTGGAGGGTAACCGGCAAGAAAGGAGGTGGGACGAGAGAGGCAACTGTAGAGCAAGCTGTGATCTACGTGCCGGGGCCAATACGGTTTAGTTAAGGTTTGCGCTTTAGCGCGGTTTCAGGCGATAAAGAGAGGGCGATCAAGAGCGTCTTAAATAATTGCTCTCTAGCCACCGTCCCGAGGCGTTAATCGGCCCGAGGACGGGCCTGTGAGCGAAGTTTTTAATGGTCTCTAAATCGCCTACTACGCACGCTTATTAAACCGCATTGCTGCTAAGTCCGGACCAAAGTTTACTGTTGATAAGCTCAAGTTTTAGCAAGGAGGAGAAAATGTTTAAGAAACTCATGGTGCTGTGCTTGGTGTTGACGCTCGCGATTCCGTTGTTTGCCGGGTGTGGCGGGAAAGAGGAGGAGCCGATCAAGATCGGTCTCGAGGCGCCGATGACCGGCGACTATGCTTACGAAGGGCAGGGTTTTGAGAAAGCAGTGAGCTTGCTTGTTGAACAGACGAATGAGGCCGGCGGGCTTTTAGGGCGACAGATCGAATTGGTGATCGAGGATGACGCCGGTGACCCGACGCAGGCCGCGCTGGTCGCCCAGCGCCTGGTGGATGCGGGCGTCGTCGCCGTCATCGGGGCGTATAACTCCACCGCGACCGAACCGGCCTCGGAGATCTACAACGAGGCCGGCTTGTTGCACGTTACCCCCTCTTCCACGGCGACCGGGTTGACCCAAAAAGGTTTCGAGCGCTTCTTCCGCGTTTGCTTCTTGGACGATCGCCAGGGACTCTTCGCCGCCAAGTTCGCCAATGACGTGTTGGGCGTGGAGAACTTCGGTATTCTGCACGATAATTCCACGTATGCCCAGGGCTTGGCCGAGCACACCAAGCGATACGCCGAAGAGATGGGGATGAACGTCGCTTTCTACGACGCGATCAATCCGGACGATCAGGACTTTACTCCCATTCTGACCAACATTGGGAATATTGACCTGGACGCCGTGTACTTCACCGGTTACCACGCTCAGGGCGGCCTGTTGCTCAAACAGACCGACGAACTGGGATTGGACATCACCTGGATGATGGGTAACGCTTCTAACAATCCAGAGCTAATCCAGATCGCCGGCCTGGAGAATGCCGTAGGCACCTACGTGACCACGGAACCGCTGCCGAAGGATCTGGAATATCCCGAGGCGCAGAAGTTCGTCTCCGACTTTGAGGCGGAATATGGCGAACCGCCCGCCAGTGTGTGGTGGCAGATGTCGGCCGAGGCCTTCAACGTGATTCGCTACGCCATTGAGCAGACCGAGTCCACCGATTCTGAGGTGTTGGCCAATTTCCTCCACAACGAAGCCGAGAACATCAACGGCCTCACCGGCCCGATCCTGGGTTGGGATGAGAAGGGCGACCGACTGGGCACCATTCACGTCGCCTACATCATCGACGAAAACGGCGATTTCGTCCTGTATCCTGAACAGCCGGAATAGTCTTTGATGTACGTTGGAAGGGGAGTCTCTCGACTCCCCTTCCTTCTTTTGGCTCTTTGGGACTTTGCGTGGTGAGGCGGTGGGGATGGGGGGTTGGGCGGGCGTAGCCTCCATATCTGCCCTCTTCCACGCAAAATCCCAGAGCCCCTTCTTTTTTTAGCTTTGGCTCGTCCAGGGTTAGCACCTTAACGACAAAATTCTTGTCCAATGAACGAGAAAACCTTCCGACAGGATTAACAGGATTTATGAGCAGAAAAATCCTGTTAAGAGTGTCTTAAATAATTGCTCTAACCACCGTCCAGGGGGCGCTAATCGGCCCGAGGACGGGCCTCTGAGCAAATTTTTTATAGTCTCTTAACCTGTTTTCCGCACACTAACAACTGAAAAGTCAACTCAAGTCCGCGCCTAGGATGACAAAAATCTCTTTTTGTGGTAAATATAGCTATCTGGCTATCACGAAAGGAATCGATATGAAAAGACGAGGATCAAGATACTCAGCGAAAATCGAGCAATCTCCTAGCAAAAGGCGCAGCGAGGGATCTCGCACTTCTCCACGCATTCGCCAAGCGGTCTGCCATTGGTTGCTCTGGTGCGTACTGGTTCTCCTCGTCCTCTGCTTGCCAGATCCATTGGCGGTTCTGGGCCAGCAAATGGAGCCGCTAGCTGTCACATCCGAATCTCTGCTGGCCCCGCTCGTTGAGCGCACAGGCATTGGAGGACGTTTGTTCTCGTGGGTTCTGGAGCGTTCCCGGCGACGGCGCACCATCCAGCTGCCTGGATGGCTTTCCCGTCTTATCGGTTTGTGGGCCTTGATCCGCCAGATGTCCAGTTGGAGTATAGCACAATGGGTTGGCTTTCTCAACAGCTACCAGATTGCC
>DAOTUC010000015.1:0-6854 GCA_034437315.1 Anaerolineae bacterium | reverse complement strand
CAGACGCCCAGTGACCCGTGGAGGAAGTACCAGGTATCGGGGCCATAATACAGGTCCCGCCCCAAGCCGATGGTCAGGGTCTGCGCCTCCTCGGAAGGGATTTCCTCCGCCTCTTCCGTCCTGGTTTCTCCTTGTATAGTGGGCGTAGACAACAAAAAGGGTCACGAAGGAAGCCCGGCTTCGAGCCGGAAACGGCCTTCATGGCCCTCTCGTCTACGCGATATATGGGTTATGCGATTGGATTAACACGGCGGCCCACGATTCGCGGCCCGCAATTCGCGGCAGCTACCGAGAAGCGCTCAAGTGGATGGTGTGCCTCAAGAAGTCGATCTTCTCGATGCGCCCCTGTACTAACCTCTGCTCGCCCAGCAGGTTGACCAGCAGATAAGCGTCCTGCTCTGGTTCCGGCTGGACCAGCATGACGTCCTCCATCACCCGGCGCTCTTCGCCGTCGCCATCGCGGACGTAGACCTTGGCTTCGCACATTTCACACCTCCGTGAAAACAAAAACGCCACACAGACCGGGCCTTCAGGCCGGTTGAGTGGCGATCTTCATGATACGCTTTTTGCGCCGACTTCATGTCAGCGGGGCGTAATATACCATAGATTGTGCAGCGTGTCAATGTTACCTGTCAATTGATGGGTTGGACCGTTGGGCCTGGTCGGTAAAATGCCCCTGTAAACTTACAGACATAATTGACAGCCAAATCATGTGCATTTATAATGGACACGTTGGGTTAGGGGTGGTTGGACAAGACGCACTTTGGATTTTGCCCTATCAGGATGCCGGATTATGGCGTTCTTGCCAGGCCCACCAGCGATTGTGTCGCTCAGTTAAGATCAAGTGGAAAACGCTAGCTTGGTTGGAAAGAGTGAAATAGATGAAAGAAAGAGTCATTGTCATCATGCCGGCCTATAACGCCGCCCAGACCCTGGAACAGACCTACCGCGATTTGCCGATGGACGTGGTCGACCGAATCATCCTGGTAGACGACGTTAGCCAGGACGATACAGTAGAAATCGCCCGCCGCTTAGGCCTCAAGACAGTGGTCCACATTCAGAACCGGGGTTACGGAGGCAATCAGAAGACCTGTTACCTGGAAGCCCTCAAGGACGGGGCCGACATCGTCGTGATGTTGCATCCCGATTACCAGTATGATTCGACGTTGGTGCCGGACCTGATCGCGCCGTTGCAGCGAGATGAGGCGGATATGATGCTCGGTTCCCGTTTCCTGGGTGGACAAGTGCGCGCCGGCGGCATGCCGCTCTACAAGATCGTCGCCAACCGTTTCCTGACGATGTGCGAGAACCTGGCGCTGGGATTGCGCCTCTCGGAGACCCATACCGGCTTCCGGGCCTACCGCCGGGAGGTATTGGAGACGATCCCCTTTCTCCTCAATTCCGACGATTTCGTATTCGACAGCGAAGTCATCGCCCAAGCGGTGGCTTTTGGATTCCGCATTGGCGAGATTGGCGTGCCGACCCGTTATTTTGATGAGGCTTCGTCGGTCAACTTCCGGCGCAGCGTGGTCTACGGTTTCGCCACGCTGTGGACGCTGGTCAAATACCTCGGTCACAAGTGGCGGCTGATCAAGGTAGGCCAGTTCAGCCAACAGTTGCGCGACATCATCAGCCGTTACCACCAGGCGGAATTGTTGCGAGATTCGGGATGAGGCCGCCTTCAGTTCAACGCCGTGCCCGGCGGGTTCTACTCGTTGTCCTGGCCTGTTTCGGCGCGCTAGGCGTCGTTTACAGCGTCGTCGTCCCCCTATTTGAAGCGCCGGACGAACTGTGGCACTTCTCCTTCATTCGTGTGCTGGCGACCGAGCGCGCGCTGCCCGTGCAACCTACCGAGGGAAAGGATATGTGGTTGCGCGAGGCCGGGCAGCCGCCGCTGTACTACCTCCTGATGGCGCCGCTCGTCGGTGTGATGGACACCGCAGATTTCCCCGACTACGTGCGCTTCAACGTCGCGCATCCGGCGGTGACCGCCGGTTCCGATAGCCGGACGCCCAACGTCTTCATCCACACCCCCCACGAGCGCTTTCCCTACCGGGGCAGCGTGCTGGCGATTCATCTCGTGCGGGCGCTGACGGCGGCCTGGGGGATGGGGACCGTCGTGGGGGCCTACCACCTGGCCCGCGAGATCGCGCCACACCGCCTCACCCTGGCGCTGGCGACGGCGACGCTCACCGCCTTCAATCCCCATTTCATCTTCATCAGTAGCGTGGTGAACAATGACGCCTGCGCCGCTTGCCTGTGCACGCTGGTGTTGTGGCGCCTCGTTCGCTTTGTGCGCGGCGCGCGCGATCTTCCATCGACGGCTATGCTCGGCGCGCTCCTGGGTCTGGCCCTGCTCAGCAAGATGAGCGCGCTGGCCCTGGTGGGACTGGCGGGGTTGGCGCTGGCCCTGGCGTGGTATCGTGAACGGAATCTGAGCGCGCTCCTCATCCACGGGGCGCTCATCTTTGGCATGGCCGCCCTGATCGGCGCGTGGTGGTACGTGCGCAACTGGGCGCTCTACGGCGACCCTTTGGCCTGGAACGTGTGGCTGATCGACATCGCCGAATCGACCATCGGCCCGCTCGAACTGATACGCCAGTTCAGGCGCGTGGCAACGTCTTACTGGTCGCCTTACGATGGGCTGTTCCCCGTTTGGGTCTTCCGGGGCTTCGGCCTGCTGGCGCTCGTCGCCGTCGCCGGATGGCTGCGAACGATCAGGCGGGTGATGGCGGGCGCACACGAACGAGCGGCGGGCCAGAGCGCGTTATCGACGGAGGGGATGTTGTTGGTCGGGGCGTGGTTTGTGATGCTCTTCGCCAGCCTGGTCAAATATATGCTGACGACCCCCTCGGACGAGGGCCGGCTGCTGTTCCCAGGCATCGCGGCGTTCTCGTTGCTGTTGGCGCTAGGGATTGAGCAAGCCATTGAGTGTGCAACTGAGTGTGCAACTGATCGGGCGACGCCCGTGCTGGCGGCGGTCGGAATCGGCTTGTTAGCCCTCAGCACCGCCACGCCCTTCTTCGCCATCGCGCCGCGTTACGCGCTCCCGCTGGTCGCGTCGGTGGACGAGATCGCAGAAACCGCCTTCCCTGTGAACGAGACGTTCGGCGACGTGCAACTGCTGGGCGTGGAGGTCTCCCCCGACGAGGTCCGGCAGGGAGACACGGTGAACGTGACGCTCTATTGGGAGGCCCTCGCCCCGCCGCCGGACGACCTGCGCGCAGTGGTCCAGGTGTGGACGTTAGGCGGGCGATTGATCGGGCAACGGGATATGACGCCAGCCGGCGAGATCTACCCGCCGGATCTGTGGCGGCCCGGCGATATCGTACAGGATGCGTATGGCCTAGCGATCGGTGAGGATGAAAACGTCCCGGCGATCTGTCACGCGACGGTCCGGGTGATGGACGGCGACGAGTTGCTGGGCAGTGTGTCGACCCCGGCGGCGCTTCGACTGAAGCCCCCGCCGGCATCCGAGGATGAAATGGCCCATCCTATGACAGGCCATCAAGCGGTCACGCTGGACGATCGGGTCGCGCTGGCGGGATACACGCTCCCCGATCCTTTGCCGCGAGCTGGCGATCCGTTGACGGTCACACTCTATTGGCGAGTCATCGCGCCGCTGGCGGAGGATTACGTGGTGTTCGCCCACTTGCTCGACGGAACAGGGAACTTGATCGCCCAGGGGGACGGCCCGCCGCTGAACAACGATTATCCTACCTCCTATTGGAGGTCGGGCGAGATGCTGATCGATCCGCACGTCATAGCGCTGACAGACGATCTGCCGATCGACGCCCATCTACAAGTGGGACTGTATCGTTTGGGCGACGGCGTCCGTCTACCGGCCTATGACGATGCCGGAAACCGCTTGCTGAACGACGCGATTCCATTGGAGGTCACGAGCGACGCGAAAGAGTGACGCGAGATTTCGAGGGAGTTCCCACGAACTATTTTCAAAAGCCGTCTCTGATTGCATCGCCCACAAAATCTGGTAAAATGAGCTTGATTAAGGAGAGCTATGTCCCCATATAACCACGTCAATCAACTCGTCATTGTCACAGTCGCCAGCGCCCAGGCCGGTCCGTTGATCGACCAGTTGATTCAGGAAGGCTTTTACGTCACCGAGATCGATTCCAGCGGGGGTATTCTGTACGGGGCGACCGTCTCCTTGATGATTGGCTTTAACCACACCCGGTTGCTTCATTTGCTGGAACACATTCGCGATTGTTGCCGCACGAGACAACAGTTTATCCCGGCTCACGTCGAGGCGCCGTTGCTGGAAATTCAGCCGATGATGATTGAGACTGAAGTTGGCGGAGCGACAATTTACGTACTGGAAGTCGAACGGTTTGAGCAGGTGTGATCTTGCGGTTACGTATCGGGCCTAACCAATAGAATCCTCACAGCGAGCAAGAATTTTCCATCGACATCCTTTATTGGTTCTGGCTCATCCAGGTTAGGAGGGGCTAAATGAAACTGGTCATCGCCATTGTCAGTGATAAAGACGCCAATCTCGTGACAGACGCCCTCGTTAATCGTCATTACCGGGTGACGCGAATCGCCAGCACGGGGGGCTTCTTGCGACGGGGCAACGTCACGCTCCTCATCGGGGTGGAAGCGCAACACGTAGAACCGGTCATCGACGCGCTGCGAGAAACGTGCAGCCCCGCCGAACCAAATCAACACCGAGCGACCATCTTCGTCGTGAACACGCCGCACTTCGAGCAAATCTGAGAACCGCTGCCCGTTCAGTTGACCAGGCGATGCGCTGCTATCCATTGCTCGACGTCAGATAGGACTCGCTCGTGTCCGAGGTCGTTGAAGACCTCGTGATAGTATCCCTCGTAGACCCGGCGCGCTTTGTCCTCGAACGTCACGTGTTCGTAGAAGACGCGGCTGGCCTCCGGAGGAGCTAAGCGGTCGGCGCTGCCGTGGAGGATCAGGCACGGGATGCGCATCTCGGCGGCGTGGGCCTGCGTCCATTCGTAGGCCCGCTTGATCTCCTCGCCCAGCCGGGGCGTTCCCTGTCCATGCACCAGCGGATCGTTGACGTAGGCCTGGACGACCGCCTCGTCGCGTGAGAGGGCGGTCGCCTCCAACCCCACGTCAAGCGTGAGGCGCGGCCAGACGGCGGATAGGAGCGTGCTCACCATCATCAAGATTGGCGAGACGCCCGCCTGGGCCAACAACGGCCCCGAGGCCACCACGCCCGCCAGGCCGTTGGGATCGCGCAGAACGTATTCCAGGACGATCAGGCCGCCCATACTGTGCCCCAGCAGGAACAGCGGCGCTTCCGGCGCGTGACCGCGCACTAACGCCAGGAAAGCGCGCACATCGTCTCGGAACGTGTCCCACCGCTCGACGTATCCCCGCGCCCCCGGCGAGCGCCCATGCCCCCGCAGATCAAAAGCGTGGATCGCGTACCCCCGGGGCGCGAAGTGATCGACGACGTTACCATAACGCCCGCTGTGCTCGCCAAATCCGTGGACGAGCGCCAACGTCGCCCGTTCTCCACCCTCCGGCCTCCAACACTGGTGATAGAGTTGCAATCCGCCAGCTCCTTCGAATGTCCCTTCATTGTGTTCCATCGCCGCTCCTTTTTTTGTTCTGATTCTACCGCTATTATACACGATTGCATCATAGGCGGGAAATGAGTTGTGGAGATATCGCTGGTTGACTGAAAAACCTTTCGACTGCTCAGCCTCCCCTTGCGCTCTCCCGTTGCTGTGATAAACTAGCCCGTAATGAAATCATCAAGCCCAATCAAGCGTTTATTGCGTCTACTGACCCGCCCGGCGCTCGCCACCGGGATTGTGGCCCTGGCGTTCACCCTGGGGCTGTACGGCGACACGATGCGCCTACCGCTTTTCTCCGACGACCTGCTCCAGATACCGTGGCTGACATCGATTTCCTGGCGGCAATTGTGGAGCAGCCCCAGCCCATACGGCTACTATCGCCCCCTGTGGTATAGTCTGTGGCGGGTGTGGGGCGCGCTGGTCGGCGGCCTCCATCCACCGGGCCTGCACGCGCTCAACCTGGCAGCCCATTTTGTCGCTGCCTGGCTCACCGGCCTGCTGACCGCCGCCTGGATCCGCCCCCGGTCGCGGGCGATAGACGCGCTCCCATCTATCGTCGCCACGGCCCTTTTCGCCGCTTTTCCCTTCGCCCGACAGGCGGTCGCCTGGCCGGGCGCGGTGTACAACCCGCTGGTCAGCGCTATGGCCGCCGGGGCCCTGCTAGCCTACGACCGGGGACGGCGGGAGGGCGGCGCGCGCTGGGCGCTCCTGGCCCTGTTGCTGGCGCTCATGGCCCCGCTGACTTACGAAGTTGGCCTGCTGCTGGGCGCGTTGGTGGTGTTGGTCGAGGGGATCGGGCAGCTCACGGCGCGTTGGCCCCGCCGTGAGACCGCCGCCTCTGGATGGTGGGCGTTGGCCTTCCTCGGCGTGTTGCCCTTGACGCTGGCGCTCTGGCGTCAACAGCGAGGGGCCGGCGTCGTCGGTTTCGGTCTCACGCCGCTTGACCTGTGGCGCAACATCGGTTATCTCGTCCAGGGCTTGATTTATCCCACCGCCCCGCTGGGGCAGCGCTTGAGCGCTGTTCTCGGCGTCAGCGCCGAGGCCGGTTTGTGGCTGGTCGCCCTGCCGACGCTGGCCCTATTGGCCTGGGCCGGGTTGCGGCATCACCGGGGCGGTTTTGCGCTGGGCGCGCTATGGTTCGCGCTGTTCGCCCTGCCGCCTATCGTGACGATGGAGGCGGCGTGGTTCGCGCTCGCGCCCCGCTACCTTTACGTGACGGCCGCCGGTGCAGCGCTGATGTGGGCGGCCGCCATTGATGGCGTGATCGCTCGACTGCGC
>DAOTUC010000014.1:0-22815 GCA_034437315.1 Anaerolineae bacterium | reverse complement strand
AAGAATTCGGAAGTCTTCCGTCGAGTATCTCGGAGGCAAAGTTGATTGACTATCACGTCAAAATCGGTTGTTCAATGCACCTTTTGAGACTTCCGAATTCTAATGACGATTGACTGGAAAACTCCAGGTTTAAGCCCAATACCCGTGAATGAAATATATTCCTGGGTAGGAGTGAATGAAATATATTCCTGGGTAGGAGCCCAACCCCTGTTGGGCGGTTTTAGCACAGAAACGGCCAACGGGGGTTGGCTACCCATAAGGTGATTGAGTCGACACGCATTCACGGGTATCGTTTAATCAGCCCCGGGGGCGGGCCCTCTGAGCGAATTTTTAATCGTCTCTATAAAACTGTTCTGCTGTCTTAGTTTAGTTAAGGAGCGCAGCGGGAGGAGAGGCCGAGAACGTCTACCAGATGACGATGAGCGCGTGGAGCAAGTATGGCTAAAACCTTCGACAGGGAACGAGCGGCGTGGATACTGGCGCTGGCGATTGTCCTCCTGGCGCTGATCCTGCGGATGGCCTGGCCGGCGTTGACGCCCTTCAAGCGGGACGAGGCGACGGTGACCCGGCTGGCGCTGTCCATCGCCCACGAGGGCTACCGGCCCGTCGTCGGCGTCGATACGTCCACCGGGACCGATAACCTGCCGTTGACGCTGTACCTGCTGGCGCTGCCGTTGCGCCTCTGGGCGGATCCGATAGCGGCGGTGCTTTTCACTGGCTTGCTCAATGGGTTGGCCGTGCTGGCCTGCTACGGGTTGGGGCGGGCCTATTTCGGCCGGCGAGTGGGGCTGATCGCCGCCTTCCTCTTCGCCGTCAGCCCGTGGGCTGTTATCTATGGGCGCAAGATCTGGGCCCAGAATTTGCCCTTGATCACCCTTGCCTTCATCGCCTCGCTGATGGCGACGTTTGCGCGCGGCCGGCGCTGGGCGCTGGTGGGCGCGTTCGCCAGCCTGGCGGCCCTCATCGGCCTGCACCTGGGCGGCCTGGCCTTCATCCCCGTCCTGTTGATCGTGATGCTCATCTACCGGCGACAGGTCGCCCTCAAGCCGCTGCTGGTGGGCGCGGGCGTGTTCGCGCTGGCCCTCGCGCCCTACGTAATTCACGACGCGCTGAACGGATGGCCCAACCTACAGGATTTCCTGAACTACGCCGGGGGGGAGGGGCATTTTTCGTGGGACGCCCTGCGCTACGCCTTCTTTATGATGGGCAGCCACGAGATCGAGGGGCGCATGGCGGGCGGGCTGCACCAGGCCTACCGGGATGGATTGCCCAACCTGTGGCGGCTCAACTGGGCGCTGATGGGTGCGCTGGCGCTCGCCATACCCTACGCGGCGGCGCAGGCCATTCGCGGCCCAGAGGAGCGGCGGCGTCCGCTCATGATCATGTTGATCTGGTTCGCCACGCCCATCGCGATGCAGACCCGACCCACCGCTGAGGTGCATCCTTTCTACTTCAACCTGCTCTACCCGGTGCAGTTTTTACTGGTCGGCCTGCTGTCGGTCGATCTGCTCGACCGCCTGCCGCGCGGTCGGTGGCGCTCGGCGGCGTTGAGCGCTTTAACCCTGGCTTTGCTGATCCTGGGCGCATGGCAAATCGCCGTCGTCGGGCGGGTGTTCTGGTTTATGGATCGCCGCCCCTCCACCGGAGGCCACGGCATTCCGCTCAAGTACACGCGGGCTGCCGCGTTGGAGGCCCGTCGCCTGGTCGATCCGCCCGCGCTTGCTGACGATGAAACGGCCTTCGTCGTGCTCAGCGCGGAGACCAGCCCGGCGATGCACGAGACGCCGGCCGTCTTCGAGGCGCTGCTGTTCGACCGGCCGCGGTGCTTCGCCGACGGCCGCGGGGCGATTCCGATCCCCGATCGGACGAACGTCGTCTACGTGGTCGGCCCGCTGGCGGGCGAGGCGGCGGCGTTTGCGCCCACGCTGGACCGGTTGGCCTCGTGGGAGCGCGTGCAGCCCGGCCCGACCGTCGAGCTGCCCGATGGCGTGCGCTACCGGCTCTTCCACCGGCGGGGAAGCGATCGGGAGGGCGCGTTGGCTGACGTGACCCGCTTCGATGAAGCGTTCATTTTCGCCAACGGGGTCGAATTCCTGGGATACGACGCGCCAACCACTGCCTCGCTCTCCGAGCGCGAACTGACCGTGTGGCTGGCCTGGCAAGCGCGCACGCCGCCCCCGCCCGACGCGCGCTACCATCTGTTCGCCCACCTGTTGGCGGAGGATGGCGCGTTGCGCGGTCAGTATGACAGCGCCGCCTTCCCCACACCACAATGGCAAGCGGGCGATTTGGTCCTGAGTCGCTTTCCCATCCCTATACCCGACAGCACGGACGCCGGCCGTTATCAAGTATGGGCCGGGTTATACGCCTATCCCGACGTCGTCAACGTCTCCTATCTGGACGCGGCGGGCAACCTGGCGGGGGAGTTGGTGTTATTACAAGAGGTGATGATCAAATGAAACACGTGAAACTGACATGTCTGGTGAACGACGTCGCCCGGCCCGGCGCCGGCCTGCGGGAGGAGCACGGCCTATCCTTCCTGATCGAGACGGATGGCGGGGAGTGTGTGCTCTTCGATGTCGGGGGCAGCGCCGAGGCGCTGCTGCACAACGCCCAGGCGCTGGACGTGGATCTGGCGAATCTAGCCGCCATGGTCATCAGCCACGCGCACGGCGATCATACAGGAGGCATGATGGCGGTGTTGGCCCGCCGGCCTGGCCTGCCGGTCTACGCTCACCCTGACGTGACGCGCGAGCGCTTCAGCCGGCGGGATGGTGGGATGAAGCCGGTGGGCTTGCCCTTCGATCTGGACGAGTTGGCCCAGAAGGCCGACCTGCGGCTGAGCGCAGACCCACAGGAGGTCTTGCCGGGCGTTTGGACGACGGGCGAGATCGTCGAGCGACCGGAAGCGGAGGGCCGGAGCGCCGGACATTTCGCCCGCGCGGGGGAGTGTGCGGATGGCGCTCCCCACCTGATACCTGACCCTTACCGGGACGACCTCTCGCTGGTCTTGACGCTCGATGGGGGCGCGGCGCTTCTGTGCGGCTGCGCGCACGCCGGCCTGCTCAACATCCTGCTGCACGTGCAGCGGACGTTTGGGCGGACGCCCACCGCTGTGATCGGGGGGATGCATCTGGTCGGCGCAGACGAGGCCCAGTTGGCCCGCGTGATTGAGGTCTTGCGCTCAATGGGGTCGCCGGATCTCTATCCCAACCATTGCACCGGCGAGAAAGCTTACGCGGCGCTGTCCCAGGCTTTCGACAACGTTCATCCCGCCCCGGCGGGCGCGGTTTTGACATTTTAGAGGGCATTGTATAGCGCATCTTAAAAATTGCTCTAGCCACCGTCCCGGGGGCGCTGATCGGCCCGAGGACGGGCCTTTGAGCGAATTTTTTAATCGTCTCTATGCTGGAAAAAGGAGGCAGACGTATGGACGTCCATTTGTACCTATCCATGATACCGGAAGCGTTGATCGCTTCGATGCTGACGCCGGAGGAGTTCGGCGCCTACTACGCGGTCGGAAGCTCGAAAAAGTCGCGGGGGCAGGCGATCTTCTGTGAGATTGACCCGGCTTTCAGGTGTGAATATTTTGACATTGAGAGGGGTATCCAGCGTTGCGTCCCCCACGAGGACGGCAGGCCCAAGGCCTCCATCTACATCTCCGTCTATCGCGTGCTGGAACACGTCTCGCTGGACACGATCCAGAAGTTGTACCTGGCGACCCAGGATGGGCGGGTGCTGGGCCTGGATGTCTGCGACGTGTGCCCGGAGGACGCCGATGGCCTGCACCTGTACCAGGAAATCGCGCCGGTGCATCCCCTGGTGGTCAGCTCGCTGGGACCGATGGGCTTTTACGATTTGATCGTCAAGAATCCGACCACGCTGCTCTCTCTGCCGGCGATCTGTTTTGTAGAATTGCGTCTGGATCAGCTGGCCGACGATCCGGAGCGCGGCGTTGTGGGAGATCTGCCCTATTCAAACATCGGTCATTTGCGCCAGTGCCTGGTCGATTTGAGAACCAAACTGGTCCACACCAAGATGGTCAACCGGGTGCAGACGGCGTCGTTCCCGTATCGCACGATCAAAAGCGGCCTGTTTGTGGGGAATCAAGAGAAACTCGTATATTTCCCCATGCCCTCACAGGAGACGTTGCGCGCGGAGCATTATCGCTGGTGGCGTTCGGCGAATATGTAGGCGCGGGATAGATAACGGCAAAGGAGACAAAGATGGAAAACGTTTGGCTTGTCGTGGGATTGATTTGTGGGCTGATCTCGATTGGCGTGGCGGTGTGGCTCTACGTCTGGGTCAACCGGCAGGATCCTGGTTCCGATGAAGCGCAACAGATCGCGGAATGGATTCGGCAGGGCGCGATCTCTTATCTCAAGCGACTTTACTTGGCCTTGCTCCTCGTGTCGGCGGTGTTGGCGCTCTTGATCGCCATCGTGTTCGGCGTCACGCACCAAAGCCCCAACTATGGGTTGAAAATGGCCATCGCCTTTGTGACCGGGGCGATTTTCTCCGCTATCGCCGGTTATATGGGGATGACGGTCGCTGTTTCGGCCAACGTGCGCAGCGCGACGGCGGCCGACAGGGGGCTGAACCCGGCCTTCAACCTGGCTTTCCGGGCCGGGTCGGTGATGGGGCTGGCGGTGGTAGGCATCGCGGTGGTGGGGATGTGCTTGATCTACGCGCTCACCCGCGAGCCGGAGATCGTGCTGGGTTTCAGTTTCGGCGCGTCGGCGCTGGCCCTGTTGGCCAAGGCGGGCGGCGGCATCTACACCAAGACCGCCGACATCGCCGCCGACCTGGTGGGCAAGGTGGAGGTGGGCATCCCGGAGGACGACCCGCGAAATCCGGCCGTCATCGCCGATAACGTGGGCGATAACGTGGGCGACGTGGCGGGAATGGGCGCCGACATCTTCGACAGTTACGTCGCCAGCGCGGTCGCGGTGATGCTGCTGGGCGCGGGGCTGACCGGCGTGAGCGAGGCGATGCGCGTCCAATACATCATCCTGCCCCTCATCCTCTGCACGCTGGGCATCGTGGCCTCGCTGATCGGCCTGCAACTCGTGCGTGTCGGAGAGCATGGCAAGCCGGGTCGGGCGCTCAACGGCGGGACGATCATCACGTGCGTCATCTTCGGCGTGATGGCCAGCGCTCTGGTGTGGTTCAGCGATTTCCATCTGGAGATGCTGTGGGCGACGCTGGCCGGCCTCGTCACCGGGGTGCTCGTCGGTTTCACCTCCGATTACTTCACCGGGGACGATCGGCCGCCGGTGGTGGAGACCGCCCGGGTCTCCAATTCCGGCGCGGCGATCAACATCATCACCGGTTTCAGCTATGGCCTGATCAGCATCGCGCCCTCTATCATCGGGATTGTGGCGGCGACGCTGGTCGCCTATTTCCTGGCGGAGCAAGCGGCGCCTGGCCTGGGCGTCTACGGCGTGGGCGTCAGCGCGGTTGGGATGTTGTCGGTCAGTGGGATGATTGTCTCCGCCGATGCATACGGCCCCATCGTCGACAATGCGCGGGGTATCGCCGAGATGGCGGGCATGTCGCAGGAGGTCATCGACACCGCCGACGTGCTGGACGCGGCCGGCAACACGGCGAAGGCGATCACCAAAGGTTTCGCCATTAGCGCGGCGGCGCTCACTGTGCTGGCGCTCTTCGCCGCCTATGCCAGCGAGATGCGGGAGGCGGGTATTTCCCTGAGCCTCAGCCTGCTGGATCCTATCGTCATCGCCGGCGTCTTCCTGGGCGCGATGACGCCCCCGCTCTTCAGCGCGATGACGATGCTTTCCGTGACCCACAACGCCTTCGATATGATCGAAGAGATTCGCGGCCAGTTCGAGCGAGACCCCGGCATTCTCGCCGGTATCTCTCCGCCCGATTACGAGGCTTGCGTCACTCTGGCTGCCCAGGGATCGCTGACCTCGCTGCTCGGCCCGGCCTTCCTGGCGGTGATCTTGCCGCTGTTGGTCGGTTTTGTGATGGGGCCGGAGGCGCTGGGCGCTTTCCTGGGGGGCGCGATTTTCACCGGCATTATCTTCGCCCTGTTGATGGCCAACGCCGGAGGACTGTGGGATAACGCGAAGAAGTATATCGAGTCGGGGATGTTCGGCGGCAAGGGGTCCGACGCGCATAAAGCCAGCGTAGTGGGGGATACCGTGGGCGACCCGTTCAAGGACACGGCGGGGCCCTCGCTAAACACGCTGATTACCGTGATGTCGTTGGTGTCGTCGCTGTTCGCGCCGGTGATCGCGGCCTTTCACACGTTCTAGAGACTCTTAAAAAATTCGCTCAGAGGCTTATTTAAGACGCCCTCTAGCAACAAGCGGTCGGAGGATAGGTTGAGCAGATACGTGCGTCTGACACACGTCAGGCTACGTGCGTAGTTCGACGATGTCCCCATCCTGCAAGACGTGGTCTCGGCTCACCAACTGCCCGTCGTAGGCGGCGCTGCCCCACAGGCGGGCCGACTTGAGCGCTTCCAGGAAATCCTTGTGGATCTTTCCGGCGAACACCTCCACGGTGCCGCCCTTTTGCATCACAAACGGCGCGCTGAGGTCCGCCTCCTTCCCCGGCGGCTTGGAATAGACGCGGATGATGTTCAACTTTTCAAATACTGCCTGTTTCATCCGCTCAATGTTGCGGCCCTGGGCGATCGAGATAGGCAGCAGCGGCCACTCTCCCCCCAGCAACTCGCACAGGACCTCAAAATCCCCATCCATCTCTTCATCGTCGGTCTTGTTGACCAGCACCAGCAGGGGGATGAAATCGGCGCGCCGCTCCCCGGTATAGGTCTCCTTCAGGTGTTCAGGGACGATGCGCCGCTCTTCCAGGAAGGCGATGGTGTTTTCCAACTGTTCGATGGGAAAGGCCTGCAGATCCACCAGCAGCAGGAGCAGATCCGCCCGCCGGATCAGGTTGATCAATTCCGGTTCGACGTGATCGGCGTCCAGCGGCGGCGTGTCGATCAATTGCACCTGGACGTTGTCGATGGGCATCATACCGGGGGTGGGCGTCCAGGTGGTGAAAGGATACTCGGCGACCTGGGGTGTGGCGTTGGTCAACGCCGCCACCAGGGCCGATTTCCCCACGTTGGCCGGGCCGATGACGGCGACCTGGCCCGCGCCCTCCCTGTCGATGTGGAAGGGGGATTCCTGCCGCCCGGTCTTTTTTTGAGCTTGAGATGCGTCCCTGAGCTTTGCCAACCGTCGTCGCCAATCGCCCCGCAGGTGATCGGTGCCCTTGTGCTTGGGGATGACGCTCATCATCTCTTCGATGCAGGCGATCTTTTCCTCCGGCGTCTTGGCCGAGCGATATTCCTCTTCGATTTTGAAGTATACGGGCGGGAGATTGGCTGGCATAGATGATGCAATCCGTAATTACTCAGTCTACCCTACATTGACTTTCAAAAACCTCTCTACTTCCCAGATTATATCACATCGCTTTTGAAAGTGAAGTAGATATTGCTGTTAAATCTCGTGAACGCCCCCGATCTCCATCCTCGAATCCTCCAGCGTTTGACGCGCTTGCTCCACGTCGGCCCGCTCGATTCGTAGACACACGCCGCAATCGGAACTCAGATGGCGGGGGACGGGGATCAGTTTCGATTCGATACCCGCTTGATGGAGCAACTTTTCGGCGCGGATGGCGTGGCTGGTGGAATGCACCAGGATCACAGCGTATCGATCTCTATACATGGGCATCAATTAGCCTCCTGCCCGATATGTGCGACAGCTTGTACCGCCTCGTCGACTTCGTCCAGCGTGTTGAACGCGCTCAATCCAAAGCGCACCGTCCCATCCGGGAACGTACCAATCGTCTTGTGGGCGGCCGGCGCGCAGTGCAAGCCCACCCGACACATGATGCCATATTCGTCGTCCAGGCGCAAGCCGACCTCAGAGGGCGCTTTGCCAGCGACGTTGAAGGAGACGGTTGCCGTCTGGCGCTCGGGGTCCAACCCGCCGTAGACGGTCACGCCAGCGATGGCCTGCAATCCACCGATCAGGCGCTGGGCCAACTCGACTTCGTGGACGCGAATCGTCTCCACCCCTCGCGCCAGCACCCAGCCCACGCCCGCCGCCAGCCCCGCCAGGCCGACCGCGTTGGGCGTGCCGCTCTCGCACATATCGGGCAGGAAGTCCGGCTGCTCCTCCAGTTCCGAGTTGCTGCCGGTGCCGCCCCGTTTAAGCGGCCTCAATCGCGCCACGTCCACCCGCTCGCCGACGATCAGCCCGCCTGTGCCCATCGGCCCACACAGCGCCTTGTGACCGGTGAAGGCCAGCAGATCGATTTGGTCGGCCTGCATATCTACCGGATACGCGCCGCCGGTCTGGGCCGCGTCAACCAGCAGCAGCAGGTCGCGCTGGCGGCAGATCCGGCCCACCTCGGCCACCGGCAGGATCGAGCCGACTACGTTAGACCCGTGGTTGAGGGCTACCATAACCGTATTGGGCCGTATCGCGGCCGCGACGCCGGCCGGTTCGAGGAAGCCCGCCGGCGAGCACTGCACGACTGTCAACTCGACCCCTTCCCGTTCCAGCGCCCGCAGCGGGCGCATGACCGAATTGTGCTCCATCGAGCTGGTGATGACGTGATCGCCAGCCCGCAGGCAGCCCAGCAGCGCCAGGTTGAGCGCCTCGGTCACGTTAGGGCCAAAGACCACGCGCAGCGGGTCGGGCGCGTTGAACAGCGTCGCCGCCGCCTCACGCGCCTCGTACACGATGCGGCCCGATGCGATCGCCCGCCGGTGGGCCGCCCGGCCTGGATTGGCGCCGACCTCGTTGAGAAAATGCACCATCGCCTCGGCCACAGCAGGCGGCTTGGGCCAGGACGTGGCGGCGTTGTCGAAATAAATCATCATAAACCTCCAAATGCGAATCAGCGAAGCAGCGAATGAGCGAATGGGTGGATGAATGGATAGGTGAGCTTCCCTCCCCCATCCATCCACCCATTTGCATCATTTGCTGAGGGTTAACTTGAACTCATCCCCCATCTCTTCGACCGTGACCTGGCAGCCCAACTTCTCGGCCGCGCGCTTGACGTTCTCGCGCGAGGTAACCGTCTCCACCAGGATGTCGACGGGGAAATCCCCTGCCTGGATCGCCTGACGGGCCATAATCACCGGTTGCGGACAAGAAAAACCACGCGCATCCACTTGCTTAGCCATTCGATAGTCTCCTCTCTATTTAACTGTACTTTTCTCGCATCGTGAACCCGATGACGAGGCAGACGATTAACCCTAACAGGACGGCGGCCATGCCGTAAGGGCCTATGCCGCCGACCAAGCCGGTCTCGACGTTGTCCGGTTTGCCGGTCAGCATGAAGTTATGGGCGAAGCCCGCGCCGGTGATCATCCCCAGCACGAAGACCCCGGCGTCCCCGTCTCCCTCCCCGGCGAGGAAGAGCTGGCGTCCCGGACATCCGCCCGCCAGGGCAAAGGCCAGGCCAGCCAACGCCATCCCCAGGAAATTCCACAGGTGCTGGCTGTGGGCCACCGGCTGACCAAAGACGCCGAAGTTCACCTGCCCCAGCGCCAGGTTGGCGACGAAGGCCGCCGCCACCAACGCCCCGACGCCGCTGATGAGATGGGTATCCCCCATCAGGATCACGTCGCGGATGGAGCCCATCGTGCAGAAGCGGGTGCGTTGGGCCAGGAAGCCGATGATCAGCCCCGCGCCGAGCGAGATCCAGATTGCGGCGCGCATCGCGCCCGGCCCCGCCGCGCTGAAGAAGAGCGCGCCACTCTCCCCGGTCTTGACGTTGAAAAGCAGCAGAAGCAGCAAGCCCGCCATAAACGCCGGCATAACCCATCCCACGGCGGGATAGGTCGCGTGAGAACGCCCCAGGTTGTAGCCGGATTTGAGGAATTGGACGCCGATGGCGACGCCGAGGGCCAGGCCGCCCAGGCCGATGATGGCGTTCAGGTCGCCGCCGGTCAGTCGCAGGAGCGCCCGCCAGGGACAGCCGAGGAAGGCCAATGCGCCGATCATGGCGAACACGCCCAGGAAGAAGCGCACGATGGGCGCCGAACCGGCCCGGGCCTTGAACTCGCGGAAGGCCAACGCCGCGACGAGCGCGCCCAGCACAAAACCGATGATCTCCGGCCGGACGTACTGGACGACGGCCGCCCGGTGCAATCCCAAGGCGCCGGCGATGTCGCGCTCGAAACAGGCCACACAGATGCCCATGTTTGGCGGATTGTCGGCCGCCTGGAGAAGGGAGGCCAGGAGGCCGATGACGGCCCCGGCCACTATGATGCCCCAGCGCGAGGCAAAGAAACGGGTAAGACGTTCAGACATAGCAAAACCTCCTTGAAGGTGTGAGTTTCCACAGGGCCTCGTCCCGGGCAAGCAAACGCGCCAATCGGGCCGAAAGCCGCATCGTGGAAGGCCAATGAAAAAAGCGAAAACCGCCGCTGGCGGGTTTTCTCAAAAAGAAAAGGGATTTCGCGAGTTGCTGCGAAATCCCCCACACGCCGGCGGCGGCCGTTCGCCCTTCAGGAGGGCGCACCACGTCCAAACTCAGGGCACGGTTAAAGCACCGCCCCCCGACGTGTGCGGGCTGGCCTGCAGGCGCCAACCGGCGCCCCAGGCCTGTCTTCATGTACGGCGGTGATTTAACGTGAACATCAATTTGTCCCCTTGGTATCTGATAATCAAGAGCCCTTTGTTGGCTCCGGATTACCCGAGTCTGACTGAATAAAGTTTAACACGTAGCCAATATACGTTTCAAAGTCGTCCAGATTTTCTTGCAGAATGCGATAGACGACAATATCATCCACGTCCCAATAGAGGTGCACCACGCGATTACGAAAACTGACCATCTGTCGCATAGTAGGCATGAAATGATCGGGCAGGACGCCATGCTCCGCTAAAACAACGAAGGCATCATAGTTATTCTCAGGCGATCGGTAGCCCTCGTCGGCGACGATGTGATGTGCAATGTCCAGGCAGCACTCAATGGAAACCTGTAGCAGATGCTTGGCGCTCTCTGAGTTGGTAAAATCCTGGCTAAAGCGATCTTGTGGCAATGCAGCCAGGATATCCAACTTCTCCAAGGAATCTCGTAGGTTGCTGAGGATAGAGGCCAGCGTATCTGGATCAACCATGGGACCGCAATCCCTCCCGGTGAACGCGCTGTAGAAACGCATCCCGCCAGCGTCGGGCCCTGGGCGCGAAATCGAAATATCGCTTACGGGTCGCCACCTCGAAGGCCACCCGGCGCGCGTGATCTCCCTCGTAGAGCAGGATACCCTGTTGCACGATCTGCCCCCGAACCATCAACGGCGCCTCGTTGATCGTTCGCACATCCACCGTCGGAAGATTGCTCCCCTGCATCTCAATTTCCCCCTGGAGAGCCATCTCGAACATCAAACGATCGTAGGGCGGCATTGAGGTGGACAGGAGCAGGGCAATATCCACGTCACTGAAGGCGGTCACTGTCCCCCGCGCCACCGAGCCATAGACGTAGGCCGCGTCCACGGGATGACGAGAGAGAATCGGCGGGAGAACGCACGCCAACCGATCCAGAATCCTGCGGGACTCTCGCTGGCGCTGTGATTTTACGTCGTCATTCGGGTTGGGCATAGTAGACTCTCTTATTTCGGCGCTTTCCTAGTATACCTCAAACGTCCTCAAGCGCAAGGCGTCGTATTCCCTCTCTCCTCTCTGCTCTCCACTCTCATCTCTCTCCGCACCTGATCCCAACTTGCGCGAATCGCCTCCAAATCCTGCACACTTTCTGGGATCTCGCCGTAGTGCACGGCGACGTAGGCGTCGGTGATGCGCTGCAAGTCTTCTACGTGCGCCGGATAGGCGTCAGTAAGAACCGGCAGATATTCGTAGGGCGTCTCCTGGGGGGCGCGGGGGTATCCCTGTTCCGATCGAAGCGCAGGAGAATCTGGTGCTCCTCTTCCTCGGTGGGATACCCCATCGGTAACTTGATGAGGAAGCGATCGACCTGGGCCTCCGGCAGCGGGAAGGTCCCCTCCAGCTCAATGGGATTCTGGGTCGCCAGGACCAGGAATGGGCGCGGCAAGCGATGGGTGACGCCGTCGATGGTGATCTGCTGCTCCTGCATAGCCTCCAGCAACGCCGATTGGGTGCGCGGGGTGGCCCGGTTGATCTCGTCGGCCAGGACGACGTGGGAAAGCACCGGCCCCGGCCGGAACTCGAATTCCTGGCTCTTCTGGTTGGGTCTTCAGGATTTCGCATGGCCCATCATAGACCCTAAAGGTTTCTGCGCTGGTTTTGATGGAAAAAGGTCATTGTTTAAGGCAAAAACGTTGTTTGCGCGGCTTTGAGCAAAACCTTTAGGGTCTCGCCATGCGAAATCCCAGAGAACCCAAAAGTTTCCTTGTCCCAACCCAGCCGCTGGGGTATAATGTCCTTGCTGCATAGTGCAGACTAGAAATGAGTCGATATGTCACAAACGTACGTTGCTCTCGATCTGGAGACCACCGGCCTGAGCGCCGAACGGGACGCCATCATAGAGATCGGCGCCGTCAAGTTTCGCGACGGCCGGACGCTGGACACCTTCTCCACCTTTGTATCCCCTGGACGGCCCATCCCGCTCAAGATCACCGAGCTGACCGGCATCCGCGACGAGGACGTCGCCGATGCGCCGAGGCTGTTCGATGTGCTGCCCGCTCTGGCCCGCTTCGTGGGAGAGACGCCGGTAGTCGGCCACAGCGTCAATTTTGACCTGGCCTTTCTCCAACAACATTCCGACCAGTTCAAGAACGATTACCTCGACACGTTTGAACTGGCGAGCGTCCTGTGCCCCGACGCCGAGCGCTACAGCCTCCAATCGCTGGCTCAACTGGTGGGCATCGATGTGGACCGCGCCCACCGGGCGTTGGACGACGCTGTGGCCTCTCAGCAACTCTTCTACGAGCTGTTCGAGCGGGCCCAGGCGCTGCCATTGAGAATTTTAAAGGAAATTGTCTACCAAGGCAAGCGGGGGAAATGGGCCGCCGCCCATTTCTTCCAGGAGGCCTTGCGGGCCGCGATCGACCGCCCGGCGGCCCGGCGATGGGCGGACCAGTCGGTGCAGCAGATTCTGACGCCGCCGCAGCTGATGGACGTTTCGCGCAAGGCGCGCCGCTTGCGGGCCGCCGCCGAGCAGAGACCCCTCGACGTGGATGGGTTGGCCGCGCTCCTGGAGATGGACGGCGCCTTTCACGCCAAGCTGCCCGGTTACGAGCACCGCCCACAACAAGTGGCGATGTTGCGCCGCGTCGCCCAGGCGCTGAACGACAGCGACCATCTGCTGGTCGAGGCGCCCACCGGCGTCGGTAAATCGCTGGCCTACCTGATTCCCGCCGTCTACTGGGGCGTCCAGAACGGCCAACCGGTGGTCATCTCCACCAACACCATCAACCTGCAGGAACAGCTCTACCAGAAGGATCTGCCCACTCTGGCCCGCATCCTGCCCATCGACTTCCAAGCCGCCGTGTTGAAGGGCCGCTCCCACTACCTGTGCCAGGCCCGCCTCCAGGCCACGCGCCGCCGGGGCGCTCGCAGCGCCGAAGAGGCCCGGGTGTTGGCCAAGATTTTAGTCTGGTTATTGGGCGACGGCGATGGCGACGGCGACGATCTATTCCTGCCCGATTACACCGAGCAGGCCATCTGGCGCCGCCTTTCGGCCGACAACGAAGGCTGCAACCCGGAGCGATGCCGGCACTTTCAGCGGGGGACGTGCTACTTCTACGGCGCCCGCCGCGCCGCTGAATCCTCTCACCTGATCATCGTCAACCACGCCCTCCTGTTGGCCGACGTGGCCGTCCAAAACCGGGTGCTCCCCGAATACAAGCGTCTCATCGTGGACGAGGCGCATCACCTGGAATCGGCCACCACCAACGGCCTGCACTTCGAGACGGATCAATCCCGTATGCGCCGCATGTTGCGCGAGATCGGCCACGTGCGGCCCGAAGGTCGCGTGACCGGCCTGTTGGCCGACGTGATGGGCCACTGCCAAAATGCCGGCCTGCCCGAAGGGACGATGGTCAAGGTGGAGTTGTTGATCGGCAAGGTGGGGGTAGCCGCCCGGCGAGCCTGGGATCAATTGACCGCGTTCTTCGACGCGCTGGAGGCCTTCGTCGAGGAGCACCAGCAAGGGCGGCGCAATCAATACGCCTTTCGGATGCGCGTGACCTCCGGGTTGCGAGTGCAGCCGGCGTGGGAGGCGGTCGAGATCGCCTGGGATAACGCCTATCTGCCGATGAAGGCCATCGTGGAGAACCTGGAACGACTCATCCGCGGCCTGGACGAGTTGGAGGCGCGGGATGTATCGGACGCCAAGGACTTGCAGACCCACGTCCTGGGGATCGCCCGGCAGTTGAAAAAGGCCGGCGACCAAATTAGCCAGATGATCTACGAGCCGGAGGACGACCTGATCTATTGGATCGAGCGCAACGCTCGCCGGGACAGCCTGCGTTTACACGCCGCGCCGCTCCACGTCGGGCCGATGGTCGAGGATCACCTGTTCCACGAGAAGGAATCGGTCATCCTCACCTCGGCCACGCTCCAGATCGGCGGCTCCTTCGATTTCTTGCGCGAGCGCTTGAACGCCTGGGACGCCGACGAACTGGTCGTCGGTTCTCCCTTCGATTACGAGCACTCGACGCTGGTCTATCTGATCGACGACATCCCCGAGCCGGGGCAGCAGGGGTATCAACGGGCGGTGGAGCAGGGGATGGCGGCTCTGTTCCGGGCCACCGGGGGACGTGCGATGGCGCTGTTCACCTCGTACAGCCAATTGCGTTCCACGTTGCAAGCCATCAAGTCCCCTCTGACCCAGGCCGGGATCACGGTGCAGGCCCAGGGACAGGGCGTCTCGCGGGTCCAGTTGCTGGAAAACTTCAGCACGGGCGAGCGCCGGGTGCTCCTCGGCACGCGCAGTTTCTGGGAAGGGGTCGACGTACCGGGTGAGGCCCTCAGTTGCCTGGCGATCGCCAAATTGCCCTTCAGCGTGCCCAGCGACCCGATCTTCGCCGCCCGCTCGGAGACCTTCGAGCAGCCTTTCTTCGATTACGCCGTCCCGGAGACAATCCTCCGCTTCTTGCAGGGCTTTGGGCGCTTGATCCGCACTCGCACCGACCGGGGCGTCGTCGCCGTCTTCGACAAGCGCCTGTTGACCAAGAGCTACGGCTCGCTCTTCGTCGAATCGCTGCCCCATCCGACGATCCGCAAGGGATCCGTGGCGCTCCTGCCCCAAGTCGCCGCTCGGTGGATCGATCGGGATGCACAACAAGAGATATAGAGAAACGGAGGTCTCAAGATGAGAGAAATATCGACCGATCAAGCCCCGCCGCCCGCCGGACACTACGCCCAGGCCATCGTCCACGACGGTCTGGTCTACGTCTCCGGTCAATTGGCCGTCGACCCGCAGACCGGCGAGAAGCGGCTCGGCGATATTGAGGCGCAGACCCGGCAGGCCCTGGCGAACGTCGCCGCGATCCTGCGGGCCGCCGGCAGCGACGTCGACCGCGTGCTCAAGACGACCGTCTACGTCGCCGACATCGCGCTGTGGGGCCGGGTCAACGCGGTCTACGCCGCGTTCTTCGGTGATCACCGCCCCGCCCGTGCCGTCGTGCCCACCAGGGAACTCCACTACGGGTTCCTGGTCGAGATTGAGGCGGTCGCGGTTCTGAAGGATGAATAAGCGATCTGATCACCGTGACGGTCAGTTCCCCATCCTGAATGAACTGGGGTTCACGCGCGCTCAAATTCTTCGTATGGCGACGAATGAGCGCAACCGTCTGCTCTATTTCTTGCTCCGCTGGCGCCATCTCGACGCTCTGCACGCCTGCCTCGATTACTTGATTCCCCAATCCCCAACCCACGTCACATTGTACGACCTGCGCGCGCGGGCGTTCCTGGCTCAGGGACGTCACGAGGAGGCGTTGGACGTGATGGCGGAGCGCCTGAGTTATCGCGCCTCGCTCAAAGCCCAGGTCCTCCTGGCCCACATTCACCTGGCGCGGGGCGACGTCGCGACCGCCCGGCAGATTGCCCACGACCTGATCGCCGAACGGGAGGAAAGTGTGATGGCCTGGGCGCTCCTGGGCCGGGTCGAGCTGGCCGCGACCGGCCCGGACGCGGCCGATTGGGACGCCGCCGCGGACGCCTACCGCCGGTTGCGCGAGCTCAGGCCGCACGGACGCGCCTACCTGCGGGGCATGCTGGCCTTTCATCAGGCCCAGGGCGATCTGGTCGCCGCCAGCGGTTACGCCGTGCAACTCCTGAACGCCGGGGGAGAGGAGGCCCCGCTCTCTGTCGCTGACCTGCGCCTTTTGCGCGATTACTTCTCCGCCAGTGGGGAACAGACGCGCTTGACCGCCGTAGCGGAACAACTCGCCCGTTGCCAGATTGAGGAGACGGACGCCATGGGCCAGTCGGACACATCACCGGAAGCAGAGGCCCGGCCACGCGCGCCAGATCCATCCGCCCCACCTCGCCGCCCGGAACCGGCCGAACAACTGCCCGCGCTCGACCAGATACCGGTCTCCGACGAAGAGCGACGCGCCATCGCCGAAGCGACCCACCGGCTCTTCGGTTTCGATACGCTCTTGCCCGGCCAACTGGAGACGATAGCCTGCGTCATGCGGGGCGAGGATGTGTTTACCATCCTGCCCACCGGCGGCGGTAAATCCCTGTGCTACCAACTCCCCGCCGTCCTCGACGAGAGCGGCGTCACCCTGGTCATTTCCCCCCTCATCGCCCTGATGAAAGACCAGGTTGATTCCCTGCCCCAGCCCATCCGGCAGCGAGCGACCACTATCAACAGCAGCCTCGACGGCGACGAATTGCGTCGCCGGATGGAACACGTGGCCCAGGGTGCGTACCGGCTGGTCTACGCCGCGCCAGAGCGATTGCGCCAACCCCCTTTCCTGCACGCCATTCGATGCGCCGGCGTCAACCGGCTGGTCATTGACGAGGCCCATTGCGTCAGTATGTGGGGCCACGATTTTCGCCCCGATTACCTGATGATCGGGCAAGCCCGGCGAGGGCTGGGTGATCCGCCCCTCCTGGCGATGACGGCCACAGCCCCGCATCGGGTGCGACGCGACGTCGTCCACCGGTTGAGCGACGCGCCCGGCGATATGCGCGTCATCGCCGGCGACGCGACCCGCCCAAACCTGCAATTGGCGGTCTTTCACGCCCGCAATACCGACGAGAAACAGCGCCGTCTGCTGGCTTTTTGCCGCGCCGAATCCGGCAGCGGCATCGTCTACGCCGGCACGCGCGCCCGCTGCGAGGAATTGGCCGCCCTCCTGCGCCGCTACGGCGTCGACGCGGCCCACTATCACGCCGGCATCCCCAACCGGGCGCAGGTGCAGGACGACTTTATGGCCGATCGCGTCCGCGTCGTCGCGGCGACCGTCGCCTTTGGTATGGGAATCGACAAGGCCGACATCCGTTTTATCGTTCACTTCGTCCCCCCGCCCTCGCTGGAATCCTATTACCAGGAGGCGGGACGGGCCGGGCGGGATGGGCGCCCCGCCCGTTGCTTGATGATGTACACCGCTCACGACCGGGCGACGCTGACCCGCCGCATGCGCCGCGACGCGCTGCCCATCCCATTCTTGCGCCAGGTCTACGCCGCGGTCAAAAGCCGGTTGGACGGTCAGGAGATCGGCCAAATCGCGATCGGCGACCTGGAACGGGACTTGCGGACGGAGGGAACCCGCATCCGGGTGGCGCTCAGTATGCTGGAGGAGGCGCAACTCTTGCAGCGCGGCCCCGACATCCCTTGCAGCGCCCTCGTCCGCCTCGCCATCGATGACGCTGCGACAACCGCGCCGGCCGCTGGGGCGCAGGCGTTCGCCGCCTTCTGCCGCGCGGCTTGCCTGCGTCCCGGTCAATGGCTGACGGTGAACTTGTGTGACGTCGCGCGGCAAGCCGCTCTCTCCCCGATGACGATTGAGCGCGACCTGCTCCAGTGGGAGGAGGCCGGGTGGATCAACTACCGGCCGAGCGGGCGCGACATGCTCCTGGGGTTGCGCCCGCCGCCATCCGACGCCGCCGACCGGGTCGCGGACCTGTTGGAACGGCACGAGACGGTTCAATCTCAGCGGGTGGACGAGATCGCGGCCTACGCCAAGACCACCCACTGCCGTCACGGTCATCTCAACGCTTACCTGGGCGGCCGCGTTATCGAGCGGTGTGAGGGGGCCGATGGTCGGGCCGATGGTCGGGCCGATTCCCAGAGTGATGCTCGCTGTGACAATTGCCTGCGTCGCTCGGCCGACGGCGCGCCCACGCCGTCCTCCCCAACGCCGTCCTCCCCAACGCTCGATCTGCCGGGCGAGCGGGAGCAGTTGTTGGTCATCCTACAATGCGTGGAAAACGCTCCCTGGAGCTGGGGGCGGCGCACGCTGACGCGCATCTTGCGCGGGGATGTCAAATCCCGGCCTGGACAATACGCCCTGCACCAGAAGGCGCGCGAACAGGCCGAGTTCGGCGCGCTCGCCTTCCGCTCGCGCACAGCCGTCGAGCGATTGATCCGCCGCCTCGAACACGCCGGTCTCCTTGCAGCCCGCCGACTCGATCATGGCGGGGCGGTGCTTGATCTCACCCCGGATGGCAAGGCGGCGCTGGCGGATCCCACTGTTCTGGACGAACTGGCGTAAACGTCCCGTAACCGTTCGGGCCAGGGGAACATTCGCGGGTTAGTTTATAGTCGGCGTAGGCCGACTTTGCAGTTGTGGCCCGCGAATTTATTCGCCGGGGACAAATGTGCCATTGTTAAGCTAAGCAGTTGGTTGAAAAATCAAAACGCTTACAGCGCGACCACCTGCCCTGTGCGGGCGCTTTCGTATGCCGCGTCGATTATTTGCATGTTGATCCATCCCTCCGCGCCGCCGGGCGTCGGCGTCTGACCGCTCCGCACGCAGTTTATGAAGTAGGCCATCTGTGCATCGTAAAGGCGCTGAGGGGGATGGGGTGCTCGTTTGTGTGTGAACCCGGATTCGACCCGTTGCGCCGCCGTCCGGTCCTCGCTCAACAACTCGAGGTAGGTCGGAAGGATCCGCCCGAAACCCAGCGTGCCGTAGAGCTGGGTCGAGGCTGGCGGCCCATCGGCGTGGGGTTGCCGCCAACCGGCCTCCAGGTACGAGGTCGCGCCGTTGTCCCAGTTGACGATGATGACGCCGGTGTCGTCTACATCGTACGCCGCGTCATTGTCATCAGAGTCATCAGACGGGGGCGCGTAATAGGCGCCGATGCGGGCGTAGACGCTCACCGGCTGTGGATCGCCCAGGAGGAAGCGGACGGTGTCCAGGGCATGGATGCCCATATCGGCTACCGCGCCGCCTCCGGCGTAGCGCTTTTGCGTGAACCATCCCGACGGTCCCCAACGGACGTGAACGCCATACCCCTTGGTGCGCACGATTCGACCTAGCCGTCCGGTCGTGACCTGTCGCCGCAGCCACAACACTTCCGGGTCGAAGCGCCAGCAGTGAGCGACCATCAGAGGCGCGCCGGCGCGTTCGCTGTCTGCGACCATCGCCTCGGCCTCCTGGGCGTTCATCGCCATCGGCTTTTCGACGATGACGGGAAGGCCGGCCTCCAGCGCCGCGATGGTCTGCGAGGCGTGCAGGTAGTTGGGCGTGTTGACGCTGAGGACGTCCACGCCGCCATCGCGCAGCAACGCTTCGACGGTGGTGTACTGGCGCGGGACGCCAAACTCGGCGGCGAAAGCGGCCATTGACGCTGGGCGGTGGTTGACCACCGCCGCCGCCTCGACGTCGGGCAGATGTTGCACCGCGCGGGCGTGGATCTGGGCGATGTAGCCGGTTCCTGTAAAAGCAATTTTAATGCTCATCAATATGCTCTGCTTTCATATCACTCAAATGTTTCTGATGAGCAGCGCGTCCACCCCCGCCTTGAATTTGCGCTGGCCTCCGTGCGATGGGTGCCGGATGTAGGGGGCGGTCACGCCGATGCGTTTTAGCGCTCGCTGGGCCACCCGCCCCACGGCGTAAGGCTCGGCGGTGGGAAATAAATCGAGCAGGCAGCGCAACACATCTAACCCGTCGTTCAAATCCTTGCCCGGCGCACGGTTGGAAAGCGGCCCCTTCTCGCCGAAGGGGTGCCACGGGAAGGCGTTCCACAGCAGGCAGTCGGTCCGTCCATCGAAGGCGGGCCACACGATAGAGGCGGAACGCTCCACCCAGAGCGTCTCGCGCGTGCTGCTGCGGGCCAGTTGTTCATCGAAGGGTGTGGTCCAGGCCAGCTTATCCTCTCCGACCAACTGGGCTTCGCAGGTGAACGGAATGCCGGAAAAGCGACATCCGGCGTACCCGGCCGCCTCGCCAACCAGGAGATAGTCGGCGTCGGCGAAGGCCTCCAGGTAACAGCGCAGGTTTCGCCGCCGCATCGCCGGGCCTTCTGGTAGGTCCAGGGCCGGATCCACCTCGACGTATTGGTTAAAAGCGTTCTCGTTGTGATATGTGGTCAATAACTCGATCAGTTGATTAAAATTCATCGTGTTAGTCTTGATTACAATGGCCTGAACTCGCGCGGGAACGTGGTTAAACTTTCCCCGCCGTCCGCTGTCACCACCACGTCGTCCTCAATGCGCACGCCGCCCTGGTCGGGGAGATAGACGCCCGGCTCGACGGTGAACGTCATCCCGGGCTCCAGGATGCGCTCGTTTCCCTCGACGATGTAAGGCGGCTCGTGCACCTCCAATCCCAATCCGTGCCCGGTGCGGTGATTGAAGTACTCGCCATACCCGGCCTGTTCGATGACCCGCCGCGCGGCTCGATCAACTTCCTGGGCCGGGACGCCCGGCTCGACCGCCTGGCGGCCGGCGACGTTGGCCGCCCGTACGACCTCGTAGACCTGGGTCATCTCCGCGTCCAGCTCGCCGGTGGCGAAGGTGCGTGTGATGTCCGACATGTAACCGTTCACCACTGTGCCGCAGTCGATGACGATGGTCGCGCCCGGTTGAATCACAGCGTCGCCGGGCTCGGCGTGGGGGGATGCGGCGTTGGCGCCCGTCTGGACGATTGGGCCAAAGGACATACCCTTTCCGCCATGCCGTAGAATCGCGGTTTGCAATATGGCGGCGATCTCTTGCTCTGTCATTCCCGCGGCGATTTGCGCTTTCGTCTCTTCCAGCGCCGCCTCGGTGATCTCCACTGCGCGGCGCATATGGGCCAGTTCCTGCGCGTCCTTACGCATCCGTAACGCGGCCAACGTCTCCTCGGCCGGCGCGATGCGACAACCGGGCGCGTACCGTTCTAAAAGTCGCAGTTCTACCATCCGCAACTTGAACGCCTCCGCCCCGATGGTGCGCTGGGCGAGGTTCAATCCATCGCAAGCCCGACGAAACGCTGGTTCATACCCCTCCTCGTCGGTGTAGGTAAACCGTTCGATCTCCAGCGGCGCTTCATCCGCCTTGACCGCCTCAAATCCCGGCGCTACCAGCGCCGGCGTTCGATTCAGGGGAATCAAAAGGAGCGCCGGGCGCTCGCTCAAGTGAAACGACATCCCCGTGAGATAAAATAGATTGGGGCCGGGCATCACAGCCAGCGCGTCGAATCCACTGGCGCTGGCCGCTTCAATCAATCGTGAAAGTCGTTCGGTGTACATAGAGCCTCCTGTTGAGATATGCAAGTATGCAAGTCTGCAAGTAAATGGGGCGCGTTCGCTCATTCGCTCATTCCGCTGACTCGCTGATTCGCTAACGACGGCACGTTTGATAATCGGCGCCGATGATGAGCCGGTAGGGGGCGCCCTCGTTTGTCTCGGGCGACGAGATGACGTTGGCGTTGCTCACGTTAAACATCCATTGCAGGTAGGAGACCGCGCTCCCCTTGCTCGACGTCGTGAAGTCGATTAACTGGGTCTGGGCGTAATCTCGCCGGTCGGCTTGTCCAATTGAGACCCCGAAACCCTGCCGAAGTAGGCGGTCGGCGGCCAGTTGATCCCAATCGGCGTTTGTCGTGCCGTTCCAGACTTCCACGGTCTGGAGCGTGCGCCACCCGCGTCCCTCAGGCGCGGGCCCCATAGCTTCGGTCAGCGCCGGTTCTAATTCCTCCCAATTTGGCAGGAAGACCGATCCACCCAAGGGCGTCGTCCAGGGGAATACGTGGGCATAGCCGATGTTGCGAAAGCGCACGTTTCGCTCGTCGAGCCGGAAGGCGATGCCGGCCAATTGGGCCACTTCGCCGAACGTCATATCGGTCACGATCGTCTGATTGAATTGTTCCCATAGTTGCGGCAGTTGGGGTAGGACGTTGAGCTGGCGGGACTTGCGCCAGATGGCCTGCAACACCTGTTGCTGACGCCATTCCCGGTCGAAGGTGCTGGTCGTCTTGCGCGAGCGGGCGTACCACAAGGCGGTCTCGCCGTCCATGTGGTGCACGCCCGGTTCTATCGTTTTGATCTGATATTCGCCGTTTTCGTCAGGATAGGGCCAATAATCGTATAGCTGGCAGTGGACGGGGATATCGACGCCGCCCAGCGTATCCACGACGGCGATCAATCCATCGAAATCGGTGCGCACGCAATGGTCGATGGGAATTCCCAGGTTGTAGCGCATCGTATCTTTCAACAGCCCACAACCGCCCTCTTCGTGTTCATACATATCGCCATACATATCGGCGAAATTGATGCGCCCCATCCAGTAGCCCGGAATGTACACGTATAAGTCGCGGGGCACAGAGAGCACCGTCACCGCCGGGATCATCGGTTGAATGGAGACGATCTGCACCACGTCGGTGCGCCAATTATCCCAATCGGGCCGCCGGTCGCTGCCCAGCACGGCGATGTTAATCGCGTCCGGCGGCGTCTC
>DAOTUC010000013.1:0-6037 GCA_034437315.1 Anaerolineae bacterium | reverse complement strand
TCAGCGTCTGTCGGGCTTTTTGATCCCCACTACGCTTGGTTCGATGCCTCGCAGAGTATCTCCTCGACTTCAGCCAACTTTCCTGCTGGCTGAGGCAATTTTTTAAGGTACAAACTTATACAAGATCATCTATATATTATATCACAAAAAACGGCTCACAACGTTGCAATCGTATTGCAATTTTGTTATAATATTTGTCTACATAGATATTTTCCGCAAGATTATATGTAAAAAGCGGCTATTTGCACCTGATTTTGCTCCAGGCGGAACAATAGACAACAAGCGTGACGGCGGCCTCGTCACGTAACTGGTTCCCGCAGGAGCAACGCGCCTCGCTAGAGCGTCCAGCGCCGGTTGTGGTCCACGCGATAAGGGTGGGGCGGGCTGTGGCAAGCGAGCGTCTTCTCAATAAAGAGCAATTCAGGGATCAGCTATTACAGATTATCGCTGAGCGTGAGGCGCCGACGAGGATACATAAATGACAAACCCCCTCCGAGTTCATTTTCAGCACGCTCAAACAGGTATGTTTTGGACAACGGCACAGCGGTTGAAACCGCGTGCTACGACCTGCAAAGTCGGCCTACGCCGACTACAGTCCACGTAGGTGGACTTCGCAACGTGTCGCTTGCGACACGCGGCTGCCCGCGATTTTAATCGCCGGGTTTACGTCTCTGGCAACATACCGTTTTTGCTATGCTGAAAATGAATCCGAGTGGAGAGGGCTTGTCAAAGCGACCTAGACACCTAACAATCTACCAACCCATCAACCCCTCATCGACCGGTTCTCCATCCTGCACCACGTTGACCAGCTCGCTTTCGATGCTGGGGATCCAGACGCGGTTCGTCTGCGAGTCGATGGCGATGCCCCACTTGGGGTAGTGGGCCAGGTCGATGGGGATGCCCGATTGGAAATCCTGGAGCTGGTCGATTGTCCGGGACGCGCTCACAGCCGGCCACCTGTGGATCAATAACGCTTGATCCTCCCCATCCGTCTCGGCACTGGAGGTGACGAGCCACAGATGACCCGCCGGGCCCAGGTTCGGGTTCGCCGCCAGGACCAGCAGAGGGATGACGCGCCCGTCGCTGCGCCGGAATTTGAACTTATCCACCAGCTTCTCCGTCTGTCCGTCGATGATCGCGAGGCGGCCCTCGCCGACGCTGGAGACGTAGATCAGGTTGCGCGAGACGTCGACCGCCACGCCAAAGGCGTCAATATAGGTCAGCAGCGCATCGAAATCCCGGACGATAGGGCCAGGATGACTCTCTTCAGTCAACTACTACCGGCTTTAGCCGGTAGTAGTTGACTTCGTAGCTCCTCATATTATCAGCACCAGACACCAGGTTCGGAAGTGGTGTCCCCGGAGATTTGCTCAAAGGCAACGACGGAAAACCGGCTACGACTTATCCTCGAAGGACTTCCCGGCTGCATCAGCCCGGCGCTTTTCCTTGAACGAGTTTGGTGTAAGCCGCGTTCACTTGCCACAACCGGCGGGCAGTGACCGGGTCGTAGGAAGCGGGGGACGATGGAATGGCCTTGCACCCGACAAAGTACTTCCCCGTTACCCCTTCCACCTCCGGCGAGATCGCCAGATAGATGCTCGTCTGCGCACCCTGTTCGGGGGTGCTGAACGCCGGGCGAAACAGGCGCATAACCAGGCCCAGGACGCCACCGTGCTTCGTCCCAAAGCCGGTCGCAACCAGCCCCGGATGGAGCGCGTTCGCCGTCACACCCGTCCCCTCCAGCCGCCGCGCCAGTTCGTAGGTGAACAGCACGATGGCCAGCTTGGAATGCGCGTACGCTTGCAGCCCCCGATACCCCGACCGGCTTTGCAGGTCGTCGAAATTGATCCGCGCCCGGGCGTGGGAGCGGGAGGAAACGTTGACGATCCGGGCTGGGGCGCTGGCCTTGAGCATATCCAGCAGCAGATTAGTCAACAAAAAGTAGCCCAGGTAGTTGAGGGCGAACGTCATCTCGATTCCATCGACGGACTCCTGCCGGCGGGCAAAAATCGCCCCGGCGTTGTTCACCAGTACGTCCAGTCGCCGGTGGCGGTTCTGGAATTGCTGCACCAGCCGGCGAATCTCTTGCTGCGCCGAGAGATCGGCCTGCATAAACTCGACAGCCCCGTCACCTGTCTGCCGCTCGATCTGCTTAGCCGTGCTCGGACCCTTTTCTGCGTCGCGGTCCACGAGGATCACGGTTGCACCGCGCTGCGCCAGCGCGCGGGCGGTCGCCGCGCCTATACCCGAGGCGGCGCCCGTCACCATGCAGACCTGACCACGCAGGAGCACGTTCGACTGTGTCATAGCGCTGGCTACTCGCTCACCCGGCTGACCAGCCAGTCCTTGGCCGCCGGGATACTTTCGACCATGCGCAGGTCTGGCCTCAAGAATTGTAACGCCATGACGACCGCCTTTTGCGCTGGACTGGACACGCCCACGATCGCGGTGGGCTGCTGGGGATTTCCTTGGCCCGGGCGGCGGCCGACAGCTCCCTGGCCCGGCCGGTTACCTTCGATGTGATGCGCGAGCCCGTCACGTCGATCAGCATCAAAATCAGCGTCCCCGGGGCCTGTTCCAGCACCTCCGCCTCCGCCTCCGTCTCCTCAATCGCCCGGATGAACGCTTCCTCAGACTGGATGTTGGAATAGTCGCAGAAGATCATGCGCTCCCCCTTGTGTTCGATCCACTGTACACGATTGCTCATAGGATGCCTCCTTGTCTGCGCATACACCGCGCAATTGAACTGAACAAATCGTCAACCTGCTTCACTCTCTGCTGTTTCTGCCTCATGAGAGGGGCCCACGTCTCTACCTCGTAAAAGTCGAGTCGCACAGCATTGGGCGGCGCTTCCTGTGCGTAGTCTGGGAGTCCCAATACGGACGATAGAGGTATCGAGTAGGTGTCTCATACTTCGCTTGCTCCCTGTCGCCCGATACGTCGGTGATGCTGAGCGATTGTCTCGGCGAATTCCATAGCACAACTCCTCTACATTGTGGAAAGATAGTGGAGGTTCTTTGGGATTTCGCATGGTCGCGGTGAGAGATGAGCCACGAATCCTTCGACTACGCTCAGGACAGGTTTGCACGAATGGACACGAAAAACCCAAAGATTAGTGAAAATTCGTGGCGAAAAATTGACCGCTTGCTAAGTTGAGCATGCGAACTACCAGAGAGCCTGTATTGATAATTTTTCATTCTCAAGTCTCCATAAATGATATGGCTTTGCAGACAGACAAGCAACATACTTCAGCATCTTGAGAAGCCAGTTTCAGGAAAAGGTCAGGATATTCCAATCTTCACTCCTGCGATCTCACACTGACATTGCCGCACAACACTATCTCGCTTTACGACCAAACATACTCCCAGCAGACCAGATGCAAATCCTCCCGCGTCAATTGCTGCGCCGGGAATGTCTCACCCGCCGATTCTGGCGTTTCGGCCTCCAGCGCCTGCACCGCGGCCAACAATGCCGCTGCGTCCCCCTCTCGCTGGTACGTTTCGTAGGCCGCGCGCAAATCCCTGACGTAGGCCCTCGGCAACGGTTTCTGCAACGCCCGCAACGCGGCCCGCGCCTCCGCCCACGCCACGGTCGGGTTGGCCCGCTGCGCCTGCAAGACGGTCGCCGCCAACTGCTGCACCGGATCGACGATCTTGGGCGCCGCCTCCACCGCCTGCCGGTGCTGCACGCTGCCCAGGATGTCGACGATGACCCGCTCCTGGATCTCGAACACGTCCACGCCCTTGCCCACAACGCGCGGCTCGTCGGGTCCGCAGCGGATCAGGTTCGCGATCTCGTAGCGGTTGTCCAAGATCCGGCCGCTCGCCAGGTCGACGTAGCGCCAGAAGTGACGATGATCCTCCCCTTCCCCATCGACGGCGGGCGCGGTGAAGTAGAAGAACAGTCCCCGGTAACCCGCCCGCTCCCGGCCCGAGTGGATGCCGTCGGGCAGCGCGTCCAGGTCGATCTCCCCCCGGACCAGCGCGTCCTGCAAGGTCGCCAGCAGGAACTCGCTGGAAACCAGGTCGGCCCGCATCTCCTCCTCCTCGAAGACCGTCTCATCCTCGTCGGCGATGCGCTGCAACGTGTTGAAATTGCGCGGGTGGACCGTCTCCCCCAGCACGCTGGCGTCGAGCATGCCCGCTTGGTCGATAGCGTCGATCTTGCGGCTCAGGCGCTCTACCAGCCCCAGGAGTTGTTCCAGCCCGGCCTCCGGGAAGACGTTGTAGACCCACAGCCTCTCGAAGGGGGAGCCGATGCGGTCGATGCGGCCCGCCCGCTGCACCATCCGCGTCGGGTTCCAGTGCAAATCGTAGTTGACCAGGTAGCCGCAGTCCTGTAGATTCTGTCCCTCGCTGAGCACGTCGGTGGAGACCATGATGTCGATCTCCTGCGCCGAGCCCGCCAACTCAGGCCGGTCGTTGGCCGTTGGCGCAAAGCGGGCGATGCGCGCCGCCCGATCCGCCGGGGCCACGTCGCCGTCCATCCGGGCGATGGTCGGCTCCCCGGCCGCGGCGAGGAAGACCTCATCTCCGGCAAGCTGCTCGTAGAGGTAACGGGCGGTGTCCCTGTAGTAAGTGAAGAGCAGCGCCTTCTTCCCCCGCAGCTCACCGCTCAGCAGCCCCTTGATCTCCTGCAGCTTGGCGTCCCGCGCGGGCGTCACTGGCGCGATCCGCTCCCAGATGCCGGTCAGGATGGCGATGTCATGCTGGAGCGCCTGGTCCAACTGTTCTTCGTCGTACTGCGCCAGGTCGAGCGGGTCGAGTTCGTCCAGGATCGAACGCGCCTCTTCGTGATCGTCCAGAAGCGCCGCCTGGGACACGGGCGCGGCGGCGTCCTCAACCCCGTCCGGCCCCTCCGGTTCCAGGTAGCGCAACGCTTTCTGGAAGCTGCCGCTGTCGAGCAGTAGACCCTGGCCCAACAGATCGCGGAAGGTCTTCTGGAAGGCCAGCGCCCGGCGGACGCTGATGCGGAAGGCGGCCACGCTCGACTCGAAACGCTTGAGGTAACGGCTTTTGAAAATGCCAACCAGCGCGCTCTGCCGCCCCAATTCCCAATCGTCCTGCTCGACTTCGACGCGCTTGTACGCCTCCAGGCTGTAGGGCACCAGGCGCAAGCTCTCCACGCCAGCGACGACATCCCCGTAGATGCCAGCGTAGATCTCCGCCAGATTGTAGCGCACGGTGTGCAGCTTCCGATCGGGCCAGTGGATCGGTTCGCCGCGGATGGTCGCTTCGGGGTAAGCGCGGCGGATGAAGGGCCGCGTGCGGCGGACAACGACCTCCTCCAGCAAGTTGAAGAGAGCCGCCATCTCGCCGCCGTCGTTTCCACGGCGGGCGTCGAGGAAGAAGCGCCGCAGATCGCCGATGCCCGCGGCAGAGAAGTAGGTCCGGTCGTCCTGTGCGAAGAGCATCAGCTGGTTGTAGAGATCGAAGATGGTGTTGTTGATCGGCGTGGCGGTCAGCAGGATCAGCTTCTTCCGTTCGCCGTCGCGACCACGGCCGCCGTTAGCCGCGATCAGTCGCTGGAGCGTCTCGTACCGGTTGGTCAGGTGATTGCGGAAGTTGTGGGATTCGTCAATCAGGATCACGTCAACGTCCCGGTAGGGGCGGATCTCGAAATCCTCCCGGCCCATCATCTCCTGGGAGACGATCTGGGCCGGGATAGCCGCCTCGTGCAATTCGGCCTGCCACATCGCCCGCAGCGAGGCCGGGCACACGAGCAGCGCCTTCTGGCGGCGATGGTAGGCGGTGTCCTCCAGCAGCTTCTTGCCGATCCATGTCTTGCCCAGCCCCACCGAGTCGGCCACCAACACCCCGTCGTAGCGGGCCAGGATGCGGCGCGCCTTGCGGACCGCGTCCTCCTGGAAACGGGTCAACTCCACCGCCGAGCGGACGCCGGGCAGTTGGAGGCCGTCGTCGCCCGTCACTTCGTCGCGGAAGTACGCGTAGAGCGCCTTGAGGTAGATCTGGTAGGGTGTGTACTCGTGATCGCCGAACTTCGATTCGTTCAGCAGCGCGATCAGGTCCGGCTTGAA
>DAOTUC010000012.1:0-9989 GCA_034437315.1 Anaerolineae bacterium | reverse complement strand
CCTGTTGGGCGATTTTAGCACAGAAACGGCCAACGGGGGTTGGGCTCCTACCCATAAGGTGATTGAGTCGACACTCATTCACAGGGATAGGCCCTAAACAACAAAGGAAAGTGAGGCGACGCAGATCCTTCGCAAGGTTTCCCTCTACTGCATCTTCAAACACACGCTTAGCGCTTAAAGGAGTCCGAGGATAGCTTGAAGCGTTTCATCTTCCGCCATAGCGTGGTACGCCCAATATCCAGGGCCTGGGCCATACGGGTGACGTTCCCCTGCAACACGCGACCGGCGCGGATGATGGCCTGGCGCTCCGCTTCCCGAAGGGTCAAAATTTTTTCGTCGATATGTCCAATGGTCGTCAAGCGCAACTCCTGGGGCAGATGTTCCGCCGTTAACTCTTCACCCTCCACCATGTACATAGCCCGTTCCAGTACGCTTTCCAATTCTCGCAAGTTCCCCGGCCAATGATAGGATTGGAGGACGCCCATCGCTTCTGACGATACTTTCACGCTCTTCTTTAGCTTGTGCCCGAATTCATCAACCAGATGGGCGATTAGCAGCAAAATATCATTGCCCCGCTCTCTAAGAGGCGGAATCATCAGGGTCAGGACGTGGAGGCGATAGAACAGATCGTCTCGGAAATTTCCCTTCTTCACCTCGTCGGCCAAATTTACGTGGTTAGAGGCGGCGATGATGCGGATGTCCAAGGGGATCACCCGTTGCCCGCCCAACCGGAAAATCTCCCGCGTGTCGATGACGCGCAGCAGACTGGCCTGCATATCAAGGGGCATCCCGTCAATGTTATCGAAGAAAATTGTACCGCCGTTGGACAATTCCAGCTTACCGGGTCGGCCATCTTCGTCGGCGGCGAAAGCGCCCTCATAACCAAATAATTCGCTAGCCACCAATTCCCGGGGGATGGCCGCGCAATTGATCGCGACGAAGGCGTTATCGGCCCGTCGGCTCGCGTTGTGGATCGCCTGTGCGAACAACTCTTTACCTGTCCCACTTTCCCCTAACAGCAGAACAGTCGAGTCGCCCTGGGCAATGGTGCGGGCATAATAGAGCACACGGCGCATCTCGGGATCCTGGCCCAGGATATCGTCAAAGGTAAAGTGGGCCCTGGTGCCCGCGACGCGCTGGGCCAACTGTTGCACCTTGGACGCATGCTCCAGCGTGATAATGAAGCCCAACGGATGATCCCCCTCCTTCAACACATCTATGCTGACCAGACACGGCCGAGCGCCGTTATCCCCCCGGAAAATTAACTCTTTCTCCGACATTGACGCCTGCTGACCAAGCGCGACCTCCACCTCCATAGGAAGTCCGATCAGCGTTCCCAACCGTCGCCCCATCGCCAACCGACCTGGAAGATCCAGGATGTCACTGGCGTGGTCGTTGATGTGGGTCACTTTGCCGTTGGGCGAGAGGAAGATGATCCCCTTGCTCATCGCTTGCAACGCCCATTGGAGTTCCGTCAGATGTTGGTGGGCCTCCGAGAGGCTCAATTCCGCCTGCAATAGATGCTCAATGGCCCGCGCCGCCGACATAACGATGCCCAGCGTATGCGGGTGGCTGTTAGGTTCTGACGTGACGATGCTAAAGATGCCCATCATCGGCCCGCCAGGCGCGTGGATGGGCGCGGCGGTGCCGGTGAAAGCATGAAAAGGCTTACAATAATGTTCGGGGCCCACGATTTGCACCGGCGCGCCGTCCCGTATCGCAATAGCCGCCGCGTTCGTGCCCACCCGTCTCTCGTCCAGGCACGCGCCATAATCGAGCCCCAGGTCCTCCAAATCCTGTAGCAACGCCTCATCCCCCAACCAATCCAGGACGTACAACTCTTCGTCGGCCAGATACACGATCATATCCGCCTCGCCGGAGAATTGGTACACATCCTCCATAAACGGGCGGGCGACGGCGATCAGGTCAAAACAACGGTGCCTTTTCCGCTCTAACTCCTCCCGCGAGCAGCGTATGGATTGCGGAGCAACAGATGGATCGACGCCAGCCCCTCTGCAATCGCTCCAGGAGCGCAGAACGGCCGGATCAAGGCCAGCATCCACAACGTCATTGCCGGCGCCGTTCTCAACCCCATGCTCAACAAACGCGGCCCAAGCGGCTTTCAATATCTGGTAATCGTAAGGATAAACTGAAGGTAACATCAACAATGCTGATAAACTATAAGACGCCGTGGCCTATCAAGAGACCCATGAGCACAAAAGCGACGGCGGAGACCCACAACAGCACGCGCTCCGGGACAATTTTGCACAATCCCTGCCCTCCAACGACGCCCACCGCGGTTACCGCGACCAGGGCCAACGCGCCGCCTATGAAGACCATCCAGGGATTTTGTGATTTCCCGGCTAAACTCAAGATGGCCAACTGGGTCTTATCCCCCATCTCGGCGACGAAGAGCAGCCCCAGCGTCGATCCCAGGATCTTCCAATCTTTACATCTATCGAGCGGATCATCCGGCTGGCATAACACGTCACAATCACTTTCCGACGCTCGCGACCAGGCCTGGTGGGCCTCTCTTCCGATGAGCAGGCCCATCAACACAAACGCCGCCGCCGCGCCAAATTGTAGAACATGAAGCGGGATCAATTGGCTCAGTAACCGTCCACCGGCGGCGCCGATGGCGGTCACGGCGCTCAGGCCCAGGGCGGCCCCCAGGAAAACCGGCCAGGGACGTCGATATTTGCACGTTTGGGTCACCACGGCCAGTTGAGTTTTATCGCCCAACTCGGCCAGAAAAACCAATCCGAAAGTGGAGAATAAAGCATTCATGTCGATTATTATAACTTACATCCTTCAGCTGGGCAATAAGAGTCCAAAGATCAGCGCGACTTTCTCCATGCGAACAACTCGACATAGAAGGCCATCTGGCAAGCCGGGTGCTACAGTGGTTGACGGGTATCACCAAACAGCATGTGACCAGCGCTGAGGCCCACGCCTTCGCCCGACAGAAAAAAAGCGGCCATCCGCCTCACAGAGGCCGCAGACTGGCGGAAAAACGCTTAATGATGTATCCTTACATATCCAGCCCGGCGAGTTTGTCGCCATCGTCGGGCCATCGGGCGCCGGCACGTCCACCCTGCTCCGGCTGTTGCTGGGTTTTGAACAGCCGGAAAGTGGATCGATCTATTACGACCGCCAGGATCTAGCCGGATTGGACCTGCAAGCGGTGCGAAGGCAGATTGGGGCGGCGCTCCATGACGGCAAATTGACGCCCGGTTCGATCTGGGAGAAAATCATCGGGACGTCGGCCTGGCGCGGGGCATCGAGAATCTGCCGATTCCTCTTCGCCGATCTGGCCCGACGACAATTGGCTGACTAACGCTCAATCAACGTGATGAAAGGAGAAAACGGAATGGAATTAGGACTTATCGGTCTGGGCAAAATGGGCGCCAATATGGCGCGTAGACTATCGCGCGGCGGTCATCGCGTGATTGGTTACAATCGCACGGTAGAGACGGCTTACACTCTGGCGGACGAGGAATCGAACGTCGTCCCGGTCGATTCCTTGGATGAACTGGTCGAAAAGCTCGCCCCGCCCCGCGCGGCCTGGTCGATGGTGCCAGCCGGCAACCCCACTGAGCAAGTACTCAATTCGCTGTTGGATGCGCTAGAGCCGGGCGACGTGATAATCGACGGCGGCAATGCAAATTACAAGGACACATTGCGCCGCGAAGAGCGAATCAGGGCGCACGACATGCACTTCGTCGACGTAGGCGTCAGCGGCGGCGTCTGGGGGCTCACAGAAGGGTATGGGATGATGGTGGGCGGCGAGCAGGCAATCGTCGAGCGCCTGCGGCCGATCTTCGAGACCCTCGCGCCAGCGCCGGACAAGGGTTGGAGCCGCGTCGGGCCGAGCGGCGCCGGGCACTTCGTCAAAATGGTGCACAATGGCATCGAATACGGCGTTATGCAGGCCTACGCCGAGGGTTTCGACATCCTCAAGAACAAAGAGAGATTCGACCTCGACCTGCACCGCGTGGCCGAAATCTGGCGCTTTGGCACCGTCATTCGCTCCTGGCTGCTTGATCTGATCGCCGAGGCGCTGGTCGAGGACCCGGCATTGAGCGACATCAAGGGATGGGTGGCCGATTCCGGCGAGGGGCGCTGGACCGCTTTCGAGGCCATTGATCTGGACGTGCCCGCCCCGGTCATCACGCTGGCGCTCCAAATGCGATTGGTCAGCCGACAGGATGAAAGTTACGCAGCGAAGCTACTGGCCGCGATGCGCAACCAGTTCGGCGGTCACGCGGTCAAGCGCGAGACGTAAACGGACCATTACTCTCCCTGATCCGTCACCGTCAGTGGGGGCAATCTCAATTCCGTCTCAGCCGATCTCCCCTCCCGCTCGACCGCCCAGCGCTCCATCGTGTCGAGCCAGTAGACGCCGGTGATGGGCGTGTACACACCCGGCGGCGCATCCCCGGGCAGCGACAAGGGATGCCTCTGGACGAGCACGTCACCGGCCCGCCATTGGTCGATGGGTACGCCCAATCCATCACCGACGAGCACCGGATGCCCGCCCGGCCCCATCAGGTGCAGCATGATAGAAAGCGGGCGCTGGGGCACGCTATCCACCCGCCACCAGGTCTCCACGTCAATGGTCTGACCAGGCCGAATGGGCAATGAGCGCCGAAGCGCGTAACCGATAAACGTCAGATGCCCCACCCGCGCCTCCACGTCCAGGGTGAAGCGGGGCGACGGAGGGGCCGCTGTCTGCTCATAGATGGCGAAGGGCGGCAGCGTCCCCGCCCGCTGCTGCGCATAACTCAGCCGTCCCCCCGCCAGGCGAGCCTGGATAAACGGGTCGTCGCTGCGGGCCGTCTCGCGAAACAGCGTGTACCAGCCCCACGAGTCGCGCCCTGTTCCCCCAGGATAGAGCCATCCCGACGCACAATCGAAGTGAACAATCCGCAGATCGTCCCGTCCAAACCCCTCGGCGATGGCCTCGCTGGATAGGGGCGCGCGGGGGCGCGTGCATTGGGCCAACCACGTGGGCGGGTGGGCGTGGGGCGCGACCTGGTAAACGAACAGCGCCGTCCCAGGCCGTCCCACCGGTTCCCGGCGGCGGAACCAATCGAACGTGTCGGGATCGACCACCATCACGCCCTGCTGGGTCGTCGCGCCGAGGACGTAGACGCCAGGCGGAGGGTCGAAGCGTTGGGAGAGGATGGGCGGCGCGCCGGTCGCCGGCGGGAGGGGTTGATAGTCAACGCCGTAGAGCGCCGGGTCGGCGTAGGTGTAGTAACTGAGGTTGACCTGCTCGATTCCCCGCCGTTCCAGGTAGGCGCGCAGAGCGTGAAAGGACTGGCCCCAATCCAGATTCGAGTCGACCAGGTAACGATGACCGTTCTCCGGGCCGCTGGCGAGGAAGTTGAAGTAGACGAGATAATGCGGATGCAACCGAATAGCACCGACGACGTACCCGGAAAGCAGCGCGGCGATGGCGATCCGCAAAATACGTCTGGAGAGCGCAGGGGTCAGGCCAGCGATAACGAGAAAACAAAACGGCAGAATCGGGAGCAGAAAACGATAGCCGGTGTTGACGTTGCTCAACAGCGTCGCCGCGCCATACCCGCCCAGGTAGACCCACAGCGGGGCGCCCGCCAGCCAACGGCGCGAGCCGCCCGCCAGCGCCGCGATCAATCCCACAACCAGCCCCACAACCAGCCCCACAACCAGCAGCGCCAGCGTGAGCGGGGGGGTCTTGAGCGCGAACGCCACGGGATAATAGCCCAACCAGCCGGTATGGCTGATTTCCCCGTTCAGGTAGGCGGTGTGACCGGTGTCCAGATGCTGGCCCATCTCCCGCCAGACCTCCCACTGGGTCGCCAGCGGGACGGACGGCCCGCCCTGGACGAGTGGACGGCGCTCGAAACCGTAGGTCGCCCACAGGACGAGGAATCCCAGCAGCAGGACGAGCGCCAGCTTGCCCATCGTTCCAAGCAATCGCCCGGCGCGTCGTCCGTTGGCGACGCGCGCCCCCATGGGAAACAGGATGACCAACACTAGCGCGGTGAAAAAGCCGGAGGATTTGGCGCTCAGGCTGCCTCCCAGGGCCGCTCCCGCCAGCGCGACGTACCGCCAGGATGGGCGGCGTAGGAAGCGCATCGCGGCGAAGGCGGCGATGAAACTGAAGGCGGCGAACCCAACGTCGTTCGTCGCCAGCGTGGCGTGGGCCAGGACGTTGGGATCGAACACGAACAGGGTCAGCGCGAGGAGGCCGCCCCACGGGCCAAACCAATCGGCCGCCCAACGGAAGAGGAAGGCCGCCCACAACAGGCCGATCAAGACGACCGGCATACGAGCCACGAAGGTCATCCCGTCGAGCTGGTCGTCGTACCAGCCCACGAAGGCCGGCGCGAAACGGCCCATCTCGGCCGTTTCCCAGCCGTCTAATGTACTCAGCTCCGGTCCACGGCGCAGCAGCAGCGGCAGGGCGACCAGCTCCTGCATCAGCGGCGGATGCTGGGCTGCCGTCGCCATGCGCAGGTCGCCGCTGCGCAGGAAGGCGTAACCCGCCCCGATGTAGACCGGTTCGTCGGCGGTGAGGGACAGCCTGGGAATCGCCAGAACCGCCTGCGCGAAGAAGGCCCACAGCAACACGACCGCGATCAAGACCGGCCGGCATAGACGGCGATCAGCTTGCCGCGGCGCTCCGCGAGTGGGCTGTGTAGAGGTGTGTGACAGACCCATTTTAGACGTTATTCCGACACCTGTATATTGACCAATGGAATGCTGTCATTTGCACCCTCATCTGCGCCCTCATTTGCGCCCTCATTTGCACCCTCAGATGAGCCCTCACCGCCCCCATAAAGTACCCATCGCTCCATCGTATCCAACCAATAGGCGCCTGTTTGGAGCTGGTACTCCCCGGCCGGCGTCTCCTCCGGCGGGACGAGCCGGTGACGCTGCACGAGCACGTCGCCTGTCTCCCACTGGTCGATGGAGACGCCCAGGCCATCCCCGATCGCCGTCGCCGCGCCGTCGGCCGCGATCAGGTGGGCCATCAGCGAGAGCGGCCGGGTCGGCGACTCTTCGACCCGCCAGTAGGTGCGCAATTCGAGCGTCTCCCCGGGGCGGACCTCGTCAGCGTCCAGATCGTGACCTAGAAACGCCAGCGGCCCCTCGAGCCTTAGCCCCTCGCTGACCGGGTGAGCGGGCGGCGGCGGCCGATTGACGCGGAACACCCGGTAAGCGGGCGTCCCATCGGCGTGGCGCGCTGTCAAATCCAGCGCCGCTCCCGGCGGCGTTCTCCCTTCCGGCGGCAGCACGTAGACCCCCGGCTTTCCCGGATAGAGCCAGCCCTGTGCACAATCCGGCAAAATCATCCGCAGATTGCGCGCGCCCAGCCGGTCTTGCACGCTCTCCGGGTTCAAGACCGGCGATGGAGAGGCGCACACCGCCGCCCATTCCGGTTGTGGGCGCGGCGATACCTCGTAGACGAAGAGCGCGCCTCCCAGCCGGGCGATAGGTTCGCGCCCCCGAAACCAAGCGTAGGTGTTGACGTCCGGCGTATACGCCCCCTGCAACACCGTCGCCCCGATGGCGTATACGCCGGGCGCGGGGTCAAAAGGCGCGAAATCGACCGTCCGCGGATCCGGCGGCAGGAAATCGGCTTCGACGCCGTAGACGCCGGGCCGGGCCGGGCTGAAGTGAGCGTAGTAGACCCTGTCCACATCGTTTTCCGTCATCCAATCCCGCAACTGCCACAAATTCTGGCCCCAATCCAGGTTGGAATCCACCAGATACCGGCGCCCATCAGGGACGTTGAAATAGACGAGATAATGAGGCGAGATGCACAGGGCGGCGACGGGAAGAGAGAGTAATAAAACGTAAAACGTAAAACGTAAAACCTGGAACTTAGAACCTAAAACCCGCACCCCGCACCCCGCAACTCCCACAAACACAAACGGCAAGAGCGGCAGCAGGTGACGATACCCAATGTTGACGCTGCTAAAGAACGTAGACGCAGCGTAAAGCATCGGATACAACAGCAATACCCCCCCGACTATCAACTGGCGCTTACCCCGACCACGGGTCGGACGACCACCGGCCGGCGCCCGTCCGCCTGCAAACTGATACACCGCGATCGCCAACAGAAGCAACGTCGGCGGCGGCGTCTTCAGCACAAACACCGCCGGGAAATAATAGCGCCAGCCGTGACTGCTGTTCATCCCCAGGAGAAACGCCGGGTGGCCTAACTCGTAATGCGCCTGCAGCGATTGGTAGATCTTCAGGTGGGTGGCGGCGGGCAGGGGGATTGGCGATCCCGGGAGCGGCGCGATCTCGAAACCATAGACGGCCCACAGGAGCACAGCCGCCAGGGCCAAACTACCGCCCAGCGCCAGGAGCCGCCGTTTCCAGGCGTACGAGCGTGGGCCCAGCAAGAAGAGCACTGCCAGCGGCGGGATGAGGGAGATCGCCGACACCTTCGAGGCCAGCGCGAGCCCCAGGGCGACGCCCACGCCGATCCAGTATCGCCATGGTCTCTGCCGCTTGCTGCATGATAGATAGCGCGTGGCAAGGAAAAACGTCGTCGTCCCCCACAGGACGACCGCCATATCGGTCGTCACCAGCGATCCGTGGGCGACGACGTTGGGATCGAAGGCCAGCAGGAACAGCGCCAACACCCCCGCCCGCTTGCCGAAGAGATCGGCCGCCCAGCGAAAGACGAGCGCGCCCAGCAAGAGCGTCATCCCGACGATAGGAAAGCGGGCGGCGAGCGCCATCCGTCGGGGATGTGGATATTGCCACACGACGCGGTCGGTGACGGCTGAGAGGCTGGCGATCTCCCAGCCGGCAATCGTCCGCGGATCGGGCAGGTCGTCCTGGAGCAGCAAGGGCGCGGCCGCCATCACGTTCGCCAGGGGGGGATGGATGTGCACCGGTTGCAGGCGCAGGTCGCCGGTGCGCAGCGTGGCGTAACCGGTCGCCAGGTGCGGCCCTTCGTCAAACGTGATCGAGGCCGCGCGGGCGTGCGCCATCGTCTGCCCAAAGAGGCACAGGAGGAGGATGATCGCAAGGAAACGATAGGCAAATGACGAACGAAGCAATGATAAACGGGGCATGCGCTACTCCTCCACGACGACCGGCGGCGGGAGGATCAGGCGATCGTCGGACAAGCGTTGACCGCCGTCCTCCTCGTCGACCTCGAAGGCTGGCAAGCGGGTCACCGTCCGGTCGTAGAGGCCGAGCGCCAGTCGATACGCGCCCGCCGGTACGCCCGCCAGCGAAAGCGTCAGCGTCTCGCTGACCACCTCGCCGGTCGCCCACCAGGACGTGGGATACGCGCCGTTGCGCGGTGGGGCGTCGTGCTGGACGACGTTTTCCCCCGTCGCGGGATCGAAGCAGTGGACGAAGACAGTGTAATCGTCCACGGGTTGTTCCACCGCCTGCCACCACAAGGTGAGGTGAAGCGCGTCTTGCGCCCGATCGAGATCGTAACCGGCGAGGCGAATCTCGTCGCCAAAATTCACCGCCAGGGGACGCTCGAGCGCGGGCAGCGTGAAATATCGCGGTGGACGCCGGGCCTCGAACGGCGCCGCCAACGGCAACGAGAAATCCCCCAGCCGGGCCTGACCGATCGACGCGCCGGTCGACCGGAGATAGAGGATGACGAGCATGTGATACCCACCTGCCTCGGCAGGCGCGCCCGCGGGCGACGAGAGGGTGTAGCGGTCGACGATTTTCTCCCCCGACCGCCAACCACTCGTGGGGAGGAAACCGTACCCCAGCTGGTCGAAATCGCTCTGCCTGACGACGCGCCCCTCATCGTTCACGAGGCGCAGGGAGAGGCTGTAGTTGGCGGCGATGGGATGGCGCGCCGACCACGTGAGACTGACGTGCAGGCGTCCGTCGGCGGATTGCGAGATCTGGGCCCCGTGCAGCCGGATGGACGGCCCGAAATGGGCCAGCGCCGAAAGGTCCTCGGGAAGCGTGGGGCCGTGGGGGACGCGGATCGGTTGCAAGTA
>DAOTUC010000011.1:0-4906 GCA_034437315.1 Anaerolineae bacterium | reverse complement strand
GCAGGCCTTCACCCGTCCCCTCGTCCGGACCTACGAGGGCTACACCTGGCCCGAGCCCCTGCGCCGCTGGGCTACCCGGCGAGTTACCCAACGCTGGCAAGCGCTCAAACGAGAGCGAACCGCGGCCGCCCGTCAAAACAACCGGGGCCGCTATGCCTCCCGGCAGGATCAACTCTACTACGGATACCCCAACCAGGCCTGGCTCCTCCTGCCCACCCGCCTGGGCAACGTGCTCCGCGCCGCCGAGGGATACGGAGGCCTGGTCTACGGAATGGACGCCCCCTTCTGGTGGCCCCGCCTGTGGCCCCTCGTGCCCGACGAGCACCAGACCGCCGTGGACGACGGACTGACCACCATGGTCTCCCTGCTCAACTTCGCCACCCTGATGATCTACGTTGTGATTGACGTCGCTCTATATTTGAACGGTTGTCAGATTCCCTATCGCGCCGGTTGGGCGTTGGCGGCGCTGGTCCTCGGCGGGCTGCTATTCACCCTGGCCTACCGGGGCGCGGTGGCCCAGGCCCGCAGCTACGGCCAACAGATCCGCACCGCCATCGACCTGCATCGCTTCGAGTTGCTCAAAGCGCTCCACTTTCCGCTGCCCGCCACGCCCCAGGAAGAGCGAGCGCTGTGGGCTCAACTGGCCACTTGGTTGTACAACACCGATCTCGGCGCCGTGCGAAAACTGACCTACGATGTGGAGAAGCAAAATCAGGAGACAGAGAAACCTAAAGAGGAGATCAATCGCTCCTTTTGGCAACGCCTTTGGGGCAGGTAATCAGGTTCCCCTTCGTTCTAAAGTCAGCCCCAATGGATTGAGAATCGCGCATCTAAGTAGTTGTGGGTCGCAGAGAATGGGTGCGGAGAACTGGTCGGTCAGAGCGATATTCCTTTGATCCAGCAAGTTGGAGACCGATCGAGGGTGCTTTCGAGATGGCAGGGAGCAGAAACCGGCATCGAATAGGCCACAGCTGGGGCACACTATCTATCTGGTCTGTGGAGAGAAGGTGTCGGAGACAAAGATTGCCCTCCCCTATGCCAGAGAGGGGGATCGTCAGGTAGAATGATCAAGGATATGGCATTGCCCGCGTCTTGGATCTCTTCCCACGCCCCTACTCATCCCCCACGGACACCCTGATCCGCAGTCGACCGGGCAACTGTCCACCGGCGAGCTTACGCAGCGCCCACTGCTGGAGATACAGCGTGCCGATCACCGGTGGGCCATCCGTCGCCTCCTCTTGGTAACGAAGGCAGAATCATCCTCAATACCTCAGGGGCAAGTAACTTTCCCCAAAGCCCATTTGCCTCAAATTCCAAATGAGAGTACAATCGCAGAGGTTGGCCTAGCTCAATACGGATTATGCGGCGGATGCTCGCCGCGCGAATTCTATTCACTGAGCGCACTGCCAGTTCGGAATTGAGAGAGGCTAATGGAAATCGAGTGCTTGGCCCAGCAGATGATTGATAATGCGGAGAAGATTCGGGTTCTCGTGTAAGATATTCCCAGTGGTGGATCTGTACCGGATAGAGTACGCAGGACAATGCTGGAGGCTTGATCAGAGGCGTTGCATCCGGTATGGCTCTACCTGACCGTCTTCGGCGCGGGGATACGGCGGGACCATTTGGCAGACAACGCGCTTCGAGAGTTGCTTGTCTTGTTATAATCGGCGGCAGGTGAGCCGTCAGCCGTTCGCCAAATAGGAAAGCATCAGGAATGCAACAGGTAGGAGAGAGCGAATCCGATTTCATTTCCGGCCTCGAACTGGCGCGCCGCTTTTTCGATGAGGCCGTGTTCCCGATTCTCCAGAGGTATATGCCTGATCTGGATTACAGCGCAGGACTGATCGGGGCCGGATCGGAGGTCCTTGGCTTTGACGACCGCATGTCGACCGATCACCACTGGGGGCCGCGCGCCATGATTTTCCTGCAAGAGTCTGTTCTTGATGCGCGCGGCAGAGAAATCCGCTGGCTACTTGCAGAGAATCTACCCCGCTCTTTTATGGGCTATTCCACAAACTGGTCTGAGCCCGACCCGGACGATGGTGGGGTTCAGAGACTCCAGGCCGTGGGTATCGTCGGCCCCATCAACCACCGCGTCGAGGTGTTCACGCTGCAAGGCTTCTTCCAAGGGTACATGGGGATCGACATCCGGAAGCCGCTCTCGCCTATAGACTGGCTTACACTTCCCTGGCAAAAACTCCGATCCATACGCGCTGGGAAAGTCTTCCGCGACGACCTCGGACTGGAGACGATTCGTGATTGCCTCTCCTGGTATCCCCAGGATGTCTGGCTCTATATTCTTGCTTCCTGTTGGAAGAGGATCGGGCAGGAAGAGCACCTGATGGGGCGTGCCGGATCGGTCGGCGATGAGGTGGGTTCCGCCATCATTGCGTCGCGCCTGGTCCGTGACATTATGCGCCTGGCCTTCCTCATGGAACGTGATTACCCTCCGTACCCCAAATGGTTCGGGCGGGCCTTCGTCGAGCTGAAGTGTGCGGCGGAGCTGCTGCCCGTTCTTGGCGCCATCCTGCACGCTTCCTCTTGGGAAGAGCGTGATAACCGTCTAGCCGTGGCCTATGGACGGCTGGCGGATATGCATAACGCCCTCAACGTGACGCCCCCTATGGACTGTGCTCCCTCGTTGTTCTGGGGCCGACCTTTTAAGGTGATCAGGGGCGACCGTTTTGCCGAGGCCCTCGTGAGTATGATCAAGGAGGCGCGCGTCAAGTCCATCGCCAAGAGCCGTCTCTTCGGCAACCTGGACCTCCTCACCGACAATACCGATCTCCTCGAGAATCCATCTGTACGAGAGCCTTTGCTGAGCATATACGAGTAATGCGGATCGAGGAGAACCTGCTGGCGGATAACGGCGTGGCCCGTACGGGCTGAAGCGTGCCGGACACGCCGGTCGTTTGATCTTCGCCGCTCCCGATTCGTGTTTTCCATTTGGTCATCCTCTTGCGGGCAATCGGGCTTGGCCTTGAGCAGCCTAAGTAGTTACCCCCAGGTGTGAAATATGTCTTTCAAAATCCTAGTAGCAGACGATCACGTAGATGAGAAAAGCTATGAAATCCACGAACTTCCTGCTATGCTGCAGAGCGCCGGTTACGAGTTGAGAAGCACTTCTGACGGAAACCAGGTCTACGATCTGGTCTGGGAATACAATCCCGATCTCGTCGTGTTGGACATCGTATTCGAAGGTCAGTCCGTGAACGGCATAGAGATCTGCGAGGCGATCCGGCAGAGTGGCAGTGATGTTCCCATCATCCTCATCACCGCCATTATGAAGGAGACCGAAGAGGTGCTACAGGGTTTCAGGGCTGGCGCCGACGATTACGTGACCCGCCCTCGTGACAATCGCGAGATAATCGCGCGCATTCGGGCCAATTTACCGCCTGAGGTCATCATCGTTGATGAGCGCCTTCAAGTCGATTTCACGAATCGTAAGGTCTGGGTCAAGCGGGATGGAGACTGGCAAGTGGTTCATTTGCAGCGCTTGCAGCTTGAGCTTTTGGAGGTGTTGATCATCAACGCCGGCCGAATTGTACCGACGACGATCCTAAAGGATCGGGTATGGGGGAAAGCCGTGAGTGATGAAGTCCTGGCTGTCTATATCCATAGGCTTCGAAAGAAGCTGGCGTTAGTCCCACAACATCCTGTTTGTATCGAGACCGTCAGAGGCATTGGCTACCGCTTCAGTGGAAGGCCCGTTCGCGCCAGTTCCCAGGTACCCGAAGGTTGAGCGGCATACATCGGAAGAGAGCCTGTTAAATGCAAAATATTCTACTCGATTACTACTTCACACTGCTTGAAGTGACGGTCATGCTGCTTCTCATGGGCGGCGTAGGAATCGCCCTCCTCTGGGCCATGCAGATAAGTTGGCGGAACAGGTTAAAAGGTCTGGAGCAAAAGCACGCCGACGATCTGGCCAAGCACAACAGTGAGTATTTGCGGACATTGCATAACCATCTCCAAAGCGCTATTGCCCACGAGTTTGGCAAAGGCCTGGACTACATCTCGAATAAGAGTGCGCAGACGCTGGAGGGATTGGGCGAGAAGCCAAATGCCCTGCAAGACAAACAGAAAGCGATCATTAGCAAAGCGTGCGACCTGGCTCAACATGCGAAAAACATGCTATACGTGTTTGCCCCGGGACAGGATGAGCCTGAGATGGCGTTGTTGAGCATCAGGCAGTTGGTCGAGTACGTTTTATTGGAACACTACACTTACGCCGATAGCGAGGGCATTATACTCCGATCCAATCTGGAGGATGTGGAACCCACCATACTCGATAGGGATCTGACGTTACTGGCGATCAATAATGTGGCCCACAATGCCATCAAGTACTCCTTTTTCGGTGGCGTTGTGGAAACGACCCTTTCTCTAACAGTGGGCGTGCTAGAGGGGGCAGAGAAAGCGATCTGTATTGACGTGAAAGACACGGGAAGAGGAATCAGTGAACAAGACCAAGACAAGGTCTTTGAGTTGAGCGTGAGAGGTGATAGCCTCATCGAACCCGGCAGCGGTCTGGGCCTGTACTGTGCCAGGGAAGCCGCTCGTCGCCAAGGTGGAGACGTGATTTTGGTGCGTAGCAGCCTGAATCAGGGATCGGTTTTCAGGATCATCCTTCCGTACACTGACGTCGATTTTGATAGATGAACCGAGTGCATATCTATCGATTCTCCGAAAAGCTGCTTAAAACTCGTTGGCGGACGCTTGAGAAGTACGCTTTCCTGCCAAAGCTTGAATGGCTCACTGGGTAAGGTTCTGGTAATGTTTTTGGCTCTACGCGGATTCGAGGGGTAAAAAAGTCTATGAATCGAATAGCCTTCTGCACCCTCTATATCTAGCGGGTATCAATGTTCTATAACCAGATATGGGGAGTAATTAAAGCGATCCCAACATT
>DAOTUC010000010.1:0-7641 GCA_034437315.1 Anaerolineae bacterium | reverse complement strand
CCCTCGCGGGCCAGGAAGACGAAATTGTTGACCGTCTTGGGCGCGTGTTCGGGATACAGCGCCAGCTCGATATCGCCCCGCTCGGTCTCGATCGTCACGTGATAGGTCTTGTCCGGATCAATCGTCATCTCGGGCGGACTATTCCATTGTTGTGAAGCCATTATTTTCTCCTTCTACGTTTTACACATCATTTTTCGATAGACCGCCACCGTCTGGGCGGCGACCTGCGCCTGGGTGAAGCGGGCCAGCACCCGCTCCCGCCCCTGTCGGGCCAGACGGGTCCGCAAGGCGTCGTCGCACATCAAGCGCGCCAGATGGTCGCGCAACGCCGGGGCGTCGTCTTCGGGGAAGATCAGGCCAGCTTGCCCCACCACGCCGGGGATCTCGCCGCTATCGGCGCTCACCACCGGCACCCCGCACGCCATGGCCTCGATCAACACCCGCCCAAACTGCTCGACCCAATTGGGCCGCGAGCGGGAGGGCACGACCAGGGCGTCCAACTCCCGGTAGAACGCTGGCATACGCGACGAGGCCAACACACCCTCAAACGTCACTCGGTCCGCTAGGCCCAGGCGACGCGCCTCCGCCTGCAGGTAGGCCCGCTCGGGGCCGTCGCCGACGATGGTCAGGCGCCACGTGCCTTGCAACCCGATCAGCGCCTCCAGCAACAGGTCCACGCCCTTTTCCGGCACCAGTCGCCCCACGTAGCCCACGACGAAGCCCCGGTCGGGCCGCTCCGATCCGGGGGAGAAGATGTCCGGGTCTACGCCGAACTGGGGGATGACCGCCAGCGGGCCGTCGTACCCCTTATCGCGCCACACCCGCGCCGCCCCCTGGCTGCCCACGATGGCGTAGTCGGTGTGGCGCAGGTTGTAGCGCTCGATCAGGCGGAAGGGCAACGGGTAGCGGCGATTCAGGTTCTGCCAACTGAACCACACCGTCCGCGCCCCGGCCCGCCGCGCCAACCACACAGCGTGGAACGTCGCCAGGTTGTACGGCTCCTCGTCGACGTGCACAACGTCGGGCGCGAAGGCCCGGATCCGCCGCCCCAGGTGGGGGTAAAAGTGGGTGTGAAACCGGCCGTTCAAGGCCATCGGCTCGACCAGCAGGTCGTACCCGTCGGTGTGCTCCCGTTCCAAATGCAGCGTCCGGCTGCCATCGAACCAGGAGGGCGGGACGAGTACCGTCAACTCGACGTTTTCGAACCGGGCGATCTCCTCCAACTTGCGCTGGTAGACGCCCACCAAACAGGCCTTCGAAAGCATCAAAGCTCGCATACTCAAGACGCCCGCGCCAGGTCCCGCGCGATCCGGTTGTGTCGCTCGATCACCGGCTCAATCTCAACGGTGCGCAATCGGCCGTCCTCGACGATCACGCGCCCATTGATGACCGAGAGGTCCACCTGTTGCGGCGCGCAGAAGACGAGCGCCGCCAGGGGATCGTGGAGCGCGCCGGCGTAGGCCAAGCGCTCCAATCGGATACCGATGAAGTCGGCGGCCTGGCCCGGCGCCAAGCGACCCACGTCGTCGCGCCCCAGCACCTGGGCGCCGCCGACCGTCGCCATCCACAGCGCCTCGTCGGCCGAAAGCCCCGCCGGGTCCCCGGACACTCGTTGCAGCAGGAGCGCCATCCGCGCCTCGGCCAGGAGGTGGGAGGAATCGTTGCTGGCGGAGCCATCCACTCCCAGCCCCACCTGGACGCCTGAATCGAGATAGGCGCGCACCGGCGCGATGCCGGAGGCCAGCCGCATGTTGGAACTGGGACAGTGACAGACGCCGGCGCCGGTCTCGGCGAACAGCGCGACTTCTTCCGCGTTCAGGTGCACACAGTGGACGTGCCAGACGTCCTCGCCCACCCATCCCAGTTCGGCGGCGTACGCCACGGGCCGCTTCCCAAACTCCCGCAGGCAGAAGGTCTCCTCGTCCAGCGTCTCCGCCAGGTGGGTATGCAGGCGCACGTTGTAGGAGCGGGCCAGCGCCGCCGATTCGCGCATCAGATCCGGCGTCACCGAGAAGGGGGAGCAGGGCGCGACGACGATGCGCAACATCGCGTGTGGCGCAGGGTTGTGGTAGGTCTCGATGACGCGCCGGGTGTCTTGTAAAATGAAATCCTCGTCCTCGACGACGCGGTCCGGCGGTAGGCCGCCCGCGCTCTCGCCCAGGCTCATCGAGCCGCGGCAGGGCTGGAAGCGGACGCCGATCTCTTGGGCCGCCCGAATCTCGTCGTCGATGAGGCAGCCGTTGGGATAGATGTAGAGGTGATCCGAGGCGGTTGTGCAACCGGAGAGCGCCAGTTCGGCCAGGGCGACTAGCGCGCTGGTGTAGACCGCCTCCGGCGTCAGGTTGGCCCAGATGGGGTACAGCGTCCTGAGCCACTGGAACAACGTCGCATCCTGGGCGGCCGGGATGGCCCGCGTCAGCGTCTGGTAGAAGTGGTGGTGGGTGTTGATCAGGCCGGGCAGGATGATCATCCCGCGGGCGTCGATCACGTGGTCCGCCTCGGCAGGGAGTTCGTCGGTCGGCCCGACTTGTTCGATCACGTTGTCGCGGACGAAAAGGCTGCCATCCTCGATCTCGACGCGCCGGTGCCTGGCGTCCGGCCCCTGGGAGGCCGGCGGCATGGTCACCAACAGGTCGGCGTGTTGCAAGAGCAACGTCGTCATCGCATTACCTCCTTCAATCCGATTATTCAATCCAGGAACTCAATCACCTCGCCGTCGGGGATGCGCCGCCAGCGGTGGGTGTTGACGTCGTGGACGCGGCCGGCCTGGATCTGGGCGTCGTCGGGATAGCCCCGCACCTCCCAATAGCCCGGTATGGAGCGGTCCAGCACGTTCACGCCGACCACGCTCTTGGCCGACTTGTAGCCCCACAGATACGGGCAGAAGGCGCGCACCGGCCCGCCGTAATCGGCGTCCAGCGGCTCGCCGTCGAATTCGTAGGCCAACAGCGTCCGCTCGCGCAGCGCCGCCTCTAACGGGATACAGGTCGTGTAGATCTCGCGGTAGGAGACGAACTGCACGTGGGCCGCCCCATCTTGCCGGCCCACCTCCTCCAGCAGATCGCTCACCCGCACACCGCCCCACGCGCCGCGGACGCTCCAGCGGGTCACCGAGGTCAAGCGGGCGTCGGCAATCGACCGGGGCATGGCCCGGATCGCCTCGTAGGTTAACGTTGCCGGCTGCTCGACCATGCCGCCCACCGTGACCGTCCATCCCTTGGCCGAAAGTGGTCCGGGGTGCCCCTCAGCCCAGAATATGGGCGTATGCATAGCCTTTAGCTTGCTCATCCCGCTCCTTTCATCCTGCCGTGGATAAATCGAACTCGCCGAAGTCGAACCAGAAGCCAGTCCCGGCCAGGTAATCGTATTCTCCCTGTAGGATCGTTCGGTGGCCTTCCTCTTGCTCAATCAGATAGGCGTACATCGCCCGGGCGTCGGGGTCGTCAACCTGATCCCGCTGCTCAGTGTAGAACGCGATGCTGTCCTCCTCGGCCTTGATCCCTCGCTGCAACACCTTGAGTTGATGTTCGGGTACCTCGATCGACCGGGCGTCCCCTCCCTTCGGAAAGATCCCAGGATCGACCGAGCGGCGCGGGCTGACGGCCTCGACCGCCTCCGGCGAGGGCCATTCGCCTGTCTCAAGCAGAGCCCGCCGGGCATCCTCGAACAGCTTGAGATGAGCGGCCTCGTCTTTGGCCAGCGTCTTGAACATCCGCCGTCCCTTGGGGCTTTCGATGCGCTCGGCCGCCTCGGAATAAAAAGCGAATCCGTCCTTCTCGACCTGGATCGCTGTCTCGATGGCTTCTAAAACTTGTGCAGATGTTTTCATCACTTATCTCCCTTTTTTGCTCTCTGGGGCCGGTTTTCATCCGGCCGACGGTCAGCTTGCGCCTCCTCACAAACCAGGAGGCGCGAGCGAGCCGTCGCTATCCGTTCGGGCAAGATCGCGACGCCCAGCCCTGGTCCTTGAGGCGCTGAAAGTGTCGAGTCGGCGTTGAGCTTGAAGTTCGGCGCGGCTACATCTTTCCCGTCGGGATAGTAGCGATCTGAGGCCGAGATGTCGCCCGGCAACCGGAAATTGGGCAGCGACGCCAGGGCTACGTTGACCGCTCGTCCCACGTTTGTCTCCAGCATCCCCCCGCACCAGACCGGGACGGATCGCTCGGCGCACAGGTCGTGAATCCGCCGGGCGGCCGTCAACCCGCCCACCCGGCAGACTTTGACGTTGATCACCCGGCAGGCGTCGATGTCTAACGCCCAGCGGGCGTGCTCCGGCGAACGGACGCTCTCATCCAGGCAGATCGGCGTCTGCATCTGGGCTTGCAACTTGGCGTGGTCCACGACGTCGTCGTGGTGAAATGGCTGCTCTATCAGCAGCAGGTCGAAGGGGTCCAGGGCCAGGAGGGTGGGGGCGTCGGCCAGGGTGTAGGCGCAATTGGCGTCGACCTGGAGGGGCAGATCGGGCCATCGCTCTCGGACGGCGCGTACTACGTCTACGTCCCACCCCGGTTTGATTTTGAGCTTGATGCGTTGGTAGCCCTCGTTGACGTGCTGGGCCACCCGGTCGAGTAGCGCGTCGAGAGTCGGCTCCATGCCAACGCTCACGCCCACCGCGACTCGCGATTTTTCGCCCCCGATGTATTGGGTCAGCGACACATTTTCCGCTTGCGCCAGCAGGTCCCAGACCGCGTTTTCCAGGCCGGCGCGGGCCATCTGGTGACCTCGCACCCGCTCGAAACGGGCGGTCACGTCCCTGGGCGTCGTCACGTCCAGCCCCAGCGTCATCGGCATAAGGAAATCCTTGAGGATGTGCCAGGCGGTTCCGGTCGTCTCATAGGAATACCAGGGGCCGGCGTCGGCGGTGCACTCTCCCCACCCGGTCAATCCCCCGGCGTGGACAGCGACCAGGATGCACGAGCGCGTGGTCTGGCGGCCGAAACTGGTCTCGAAGGGATGGGCCAATGGCAATGTGATCTCGTGCAGTTCAATTCGCTCGATTTTCATATTTGAAGAATCGCAAAAAGCTCTTGTCTGACAGCGACTTGGTTGAGCACATCCTCCACTGCAAACCAATGATCGATATCAGCCTGATGCGCTTCTAACTCTAGTTTGGCTTGTGTGGTCATTGAGATTCCGGGTATGATGAGTATCGTTATTGAATTTGGGTTATCCTGTTTGGCGCGACTCAGACTTTTTATGACTGCTCCGATGCGTTCTAAAACGCCAGCGGTGTCTATGCCGCCTTTGATTTCTACAGCGATTAGGATTTGGTCGTCTTCATCATAGAATGCCAGGTCTGGCTCGCTGCCAAACACCAATATTCTTCTATCTTTCAGTTGTATTTTTGTATTGTCATCTATTTGGCTCGACAGCCCCTTGCTCTGGATTCTTCGTGTGATCATTCCTTTGATCACATCTTCCATCCGGTCACCTTTTCTATTTTGCCACGAGCCTTGCGCAGTTGAGCCGGCCGTCATCCCTCGCCATAAATCGAATTCTCGGGGATCAATTTCGTCGTCCAATTCGATCAGGCGGCTGATCAACTCATTGAGGCGACGGGAAACATCCCAAGCTTTTTCTTCGGTCATAGGTCGTTTATTCTGGCCTGTTTCATATAGCGTGATGGTCAGTCCAATATTGCTCATTGACTTGAGCGAAACCAACGCCAGTTTTTGATAATAACCCACGGATCTATCGACGTTTCTCAGCACCCAAGGATGTGAAAAAACTTGCACAGGCTTGATGCCGTGATGAATCACCCTGTCCCAGGCAATTTTAGATATGGCTAATTCGTCCTTATCCCAATCTAGCTCTTCACCTTTCACATTTTCGATAGCATAGGCAATCTCGAGCAACCCATACTCGTGAAGCTTCTGGTGGAAGAATTCGCTCTTTGTCACTTGATCAATAAGCCAGCTCTCAAGCTTATCCTGCGCACTGTTATTTGAGTCCACAATCATTCCCTTCGACGGGCTTTCTCCAAATCGTGATACTTTTTCGCATCTCGACCCGGCCATACTTGGCCATTTGCTGGCTACTATTCCCTTTCCGTTGAGGTAATACGTAGACCTTGATGGGTTCAAAACCAACCTGTTCAGCTAAATTGGTGCTCAGGAGATCGACGGGAATGACCTCACCGGCGTATCGCACATTATCATTGACGAAAGCGACGTAAGCGCCCCGGCGGCACGTGCGATAGAGTTCTGCAAAGATGAAAGTCAATTCGCTGAAGTACTGGTCGATCATCGTCAAGACCCCGGTATTGTTGATTTCTCCACGTTCATTTCGGATCTGCAAAGCAGCGTTAATCTCTGTTAAAGCCTCATTGTTCTGGATGAGGTTCAAAATACGCGCATAGCGATTGGATTGATCAATTGAATGATAGAATTCCTCTAACTTATCCAATTTCGCCTTGTTTTCCACCGTGCAGGATAACTGGCGTTGCCTCAAGCTGAAGATGTCTTCCCGCACGCCCAAATAGGCCAGTTCTAACGCATACGTTCTGGTATAGTCATATCTGTTCGCGTAGGGCGGCGATGTGATAACGGCCTGAAATTGTTCCGCTTCTGTTCGGGGAAGTACGTACAGCGTATTGCCTGCTATCAATTCTTGTTTGCTTGGCAGCGGAGTCTTCATTGCAGTGTCGCGGGAAGCGAGGCGATCCCTCTGCAACTTAATGATGTCGAAAATGATCTTGCTCAATTTTTCGATGAATGCTTCTTTGACGCCGGGCAATCTTCCCTTATCGATGCCCTTGAACGGCTTTTTGCCCTGTGCAAGCCGCTTCTTATTCCGCTTACGAATTTTATGAGCCCGTCCGTCCCAACGGAGGTATTGACCGTCCTTTCGGGTATAGCTGATGTCCTCCAGTATACTGAGTAGAATCAATCGACATAGGATTTTGGCATGCTCGCTTATATCCAGCCTTTCGATCCAGTCGGTGTAAGCCATTAAGTCACATTCTGTCTGTTCTGGGAAGGCGCTCTGGGTGATATACAGGTGGGGAAATGAGCGGTCAGATGGCGGCGGCGTTGTCTTTTCAATTATCTCGCGGATTTCCCGCAATTCGTCCACGCGGTAATCAAATGCGCGCGCCTTGGCCTCCCAGGCCAGGTGACAATGGGGCAACAACTCGATCCCGACAGCATCCATATCCATCAACATCGCAACGACCAACGTGGTGCAAGAGCCAGCGAAGGGATCCAAAATGACATCTCTCGGGCCTAAGCCAAACTCTTCGATCAAGATCTCGACCAAGTCGGCCGAAAATCCCTCTCTGTATTTGATCCAGCTATGCAGTACCTCGGCTTTATTGGCCTGAAAACTGACCAACTGTCGATTGAATTTATCCGTTTCCTCAAGCAGGTGCGCATACCGCTCTTCTAGAGCGACGCGGGCGGTTTCGGGGCAGACACCTTCGTGTGAAAAGACCTCGCGGATTGGGCTATCTTGATCTGTCGTCGTATCAATCACGTCAGAATTGAAGGATAATTGTTGCACAATCGGTATACCTCCCCACTACAGGCGAATGGACATTCTAAAGCGGCGGGCCAGGCGTTGTAATAAGTTGCCGCCGGAGACCTCGCCGGGCGTCACGCTCGCGCTTGGGTCTGGATTACCGTACAGGTCGTAATGGACGAT
>DAOTUC010000009.1:0-35594 GCA_034437315.1 Anaerolineae bacterium | reverse complement strand
AAAGGTTTTGCTCAAGGCCGCGCAAACAACGTTTTTGCCTTAAACAATGACCTTTTTCCATCAAAACCAGCGCAAAAACCTTTAGGGTCTATGATGGGCCATGCGAAATCCTGAAGACCCAACAGGATTTATGAGCAGAAAAATCCTGTTAAGAGTGTCTTAAATAATTGCTCTAACCACCGCCTAGGGGGCGCTAATCGGCCCGAGGACGGGCCTCTGAGCGAATTTTTTAATAGTCTTTAATCTTGTCAATCCTGTCAAAGTCCTTTTTGATCCGGTTCTGTCTCATTAGGGCCTAACCGTTTGAATGGGGGGCCGTTGGACAAGGATTTGTCGTCGGTGTCCCTTTTGGACTCCGGATCGTCCGGGATAGGAGACGACGACTGATGCAATTCATTCAACAAATGATCAATGGCGTGACCATTGGTGCATTCTATTCCCTGGTCGCCTTGGGCTATACGATGGTCTACGGTGTGTTGAAACTGATCAACTTTGCCCACGGCGACCTCTTTATGTGGGGCGCCTACCTGGGATTGACCAGCATCAATATCTTGGTGGGGATTATGGCCCAGGGAAGCGCCTTTTTTATCGCGCCGGCCGTCATCATCGTGATGATCACCATCGCGCTGGCTGGCGTTCTCGTGGAACGGATCGCCTATCGCCCCTTGCGAACGGCCGGGCGATTGGCGCCTGTCATCTCTGCCCTCGGCGTCGCCTTCATCCTGCAGAGTTTGGCCCGCAATATCTATGGCGCCAGTTACAAGACCTACCCGACCGGTATTACACCCCGGGGCGGAATCGTGATAGCGGGGGGAGCGCGGATCAGTGTGATGCAGATCATCGTCCTGGCGGTCTCTTTCCTGATGATGGGCGCTTTATATTTCTTCGTTCAACGGACCCGCATCGGCACCGCGATGCGGGCGGTCTCGCTCAACCACGACGTATCACGCCTGATGGGCATCGACGTCAATCGCATCATCGCCATCGTCTTCATCATCGGGCCGGGGTTGGGCGGCGTCGCCGGTATGATCGTCGCCCTCTACTACGGCTCTTTCGATTTCACGCTGGGGTGGACGTATGGGCTCAAGGCCTTCATCGCCGCTATCCTGGGGGGGATTGGCAACATCCCCGGCGCGATGCTGGGTGGATTTCTCCTCGGCATTATCGAGACGCTGGGGGCGGGATACATCTCGCCTCAGTGGAAGGACGTCATCGCTTACGCTATCCTGATCCTGATCTTGATCTTTCGCCCCACCGGTATTCTTGGTGAGCGCGTGGCGGAAAAGGTGTAGGGGGCGGATATGGCGATCTTACAGGATACAGTCACACGTTTCCGTAAAGTCAATCCGCTCTGGTGGCAGGTGGGGCTGGTAGCGCTGGCTATCCTGATGCCTTTGCCGCTGGGCGATTATTACCGCTCTGTTATGTGGCGCACGGTGCTCTACGCGATGTTGGGCCTTAGCCTCCACATCATTGTTGGATATGCCGGTTTATTCCAATTGGGACACGCCGCTTTCTATGGCCTGGGCGCGTACACGTGTGCTCTGCTCAATTTGCACTTCGACATCCCGATCCTGTTGACCTTGCCGTTCAGCGTGCTCGTGGCGGCCTTCTTCGGCTACCTGATTACGCGGCCCATCCTGCACCTGCGGGGCGATTATCTATGTATCGTGACCATCGCTTTCGGTGAGGTGGTGCGATTGGCGCTGGTCAACAACATCTTTGGGATTACCGGCGGCGCTAACGGGTTGAGCGGCATCGATCGACCGACGCTGTTTGGCGTCGTTTTGCGCCAACCGATCTACCATTACTACCTCGCGCTTTTCTTCCTGCTGATCACGATCTTCGCCGTGCGCCGCCTGGAGCATTCTCGTCTGGGGCGGGCGTGGCTGTACGTGCGCGAGGATGAGGTCGCGGCCGAGGCGATGGGCATCGACACGACCCAGGTCAAGCTGCTGGCCTTTGTCCTGGGATCCGGTTGGGCCGGGTTAGCCGGTGCGCTCTACGCCGGGCGGATCACGGTCATCTCGCCCGATCAGGCCAAGTTTATGGAGTCGGTCATTCTTTTCTGCGTCGTCGTGTTGGGCGGCGCCGGGTCGATTCCCGGCGTTTTCGTCGGCACGCTCGGCATGGTCACCCTGCCGGAGGTTTCGCGATTCCTCAAAGCCTGGCGAGACGCCTGGTTGGGCGTGGCGATGGTGACGATGATGATCGCTCGACCGGAGGGCTTGTGGCCCAGCCGGCGGGTGCAGATGGCAATTCGAGGCGAACAGGAGGAACCGACGCCGCCTCATCCCATAGAGACTTAAGAGACGAGGCTGACAATGACACTTTTAGAGATTAAGCGTCTGACGAAAAACTTCGGCGGGTTGACGGCCGTGGATACAGTATCCTTCGACGTCAATGAGGGGGATATTCTCGGCTTGATTGGCCCGAACGGCGCCGGTAAGACGACGATTTTCAACATGATCACCGGCATTTACGCGCCCACCAGGGGGGAGATATACTTCCAGGGCCAACGGATCGCCCATCCCGAATTGACCTGGCGCAAGCGGTTGACCGCGCCCGTCTGGTGGCTCAACTGGCTGCCCGTTTCATCGATCAAACAGCGGTGGGATGATTTTCGTATGTTGCGCCCCCACGAGATCACCGAGCGCGGTATCGCCCGCACGTTCCAGACGATTCACTTGTTTGACAACTTGACCGCCCGGGAAAACGTGATGTCCGGGCCGCACCATCTGACCAAGGCGGGGGTCTGGGGCGCGCTTTTCCGTCCCCCATCGCAGCACGAGGAGGAGGAACACATCGTCGCCGAGGCGGAGCATTACCTGGATTTTATGGGCTTGAGCGATTATCGGGATGAACTGGCCAAGAATCTTCCATATGGACATCAGCGGCGGCTGGAGATCGCCCGCGCGCTGGCGACCCGGCCGGCCCTCATCATCCTGGACGAACCGGCCGCCGGTCTCAACGAGCAGGAATCGATCGAATTGATGGCTTTGATTGAGGACATCCGCGCGTCCGGCGTCACCGTGCTCCTCATCGAGCACGATATGAAGGTCGTGATGGGGATATGTGAGCGCATCATCGTGCTGGACTACGGCAAGAAGATCGCCGAAGGCACGCCGGCGGAAGTGCAAGGCGATCCGCGCGTCATCAAGGCCTATCTGGGAGAGGAAGACGAAGACGAAGAAGAGGAGGTGGTGTAGCTGTGGCTCTGTTGAAGATAGATAACCTGCACACGTATTACGGTCACGTCCACGCCCTGAAGGGCCTCAACCTGACGGTGGAGGAGGGCGAGGTCGTCACGCTGATCGGGGCCAACGGCGCCGGGAAGACCACCACGTTGCGCACCATCTCCGGCTTGATCCGCCCCCGTGAGGGCCAGATCCTGTTCGATGGCGACGACATCGGCCAGACGCCGGCCCATCGCATCGTGGAGAACGGCGTCTCTCACGCGCCGGAGGGGCGCGAGATTTTCAGCACGCTGACGGTGATGGAAAATCTGAATATGGGCGCGTATACGCTGGGCAACGATCGAGAGGCGATTGAGGAAAACCGCCGGCGGGTCTTCGATCTCTTCCCGCGTCTGGAAGAGCGCAAGCATCAGCTCGGCGGCACGCTTTCGGGTGGAGAACAGCAGATGTTGACCATCGGGCGGGCGTTGATGGCCCATCCGCGTTTGGTGTTGCTGGACGAGCCCTCGCTGGGACTCGCGCCTCTGTTGGTCAAGGCGATCTTCGAGACGGTGCAGGAGATTAACCAGCGGGGTGTGACGATCCTGCTGGTGGAGCAGAACGCTCGCGCAGCGCTCAAGATAGCCCACCGGGGATACGTGTTGGAGACAGGGCGGGTGGTGCTTTCAGGCTCGGCCCATGAGTTGCTCCAGGACGAGCGGGTTCGCAAGGCGTACTTGGGAGAACAATAACCGGCTGGGTAAGACATACGCTCCATCACTCACCTGCGATATTGAGAGGATCCATTCGTCACGCGAATTGCTTGACAAGCGTTTCCAATTCTGATATAATCTCAATGTATCGAGAATATATCACAGATATATCAGTCCTCAGTTTTCAGGCTCACGCTCATACCCCGTAAAGGCCAGGAAATGTCGCGACGGCTTAGCGAGAAAGCCTATCACCTCATCAAAAAGAAAATTATCATGCTCGATATGCTCCCCTCCCAGGTAATCGACGAGCAAGAGCTGATGAGTAGTCTCGATCTGGGGCGCACGCCGATCCGCGAAGCCCTTCTCCAGTTGGCCAAGGAAGACCTGGTCACCATCGTCCCGCGCCGCGGGATGTTCGTCTCCGACATCAGCATTACCGATCTGCAGAAGATATTTGAAGTGCGCGTTGTACTGGAGGGCCTCTGCGCCCGACTGGCGGCGGCACGGGCGACGAATGAACAGGTGGCTGAGATGGAGGCCTTGTTGGATCAGTTAGAGACCATATCAAACGATGACGTGGCGGCTCTGATGGAGAGCGACAGCCGCTTTCACGAATTGCTCTACCAATCGGCCGACAACGAGTTCCTGTGCAAGATGCTAGAGCGCCTCTACGCCCCCAGCCTGCGATTATGGCACCTGGTTTTGGAGCGTCTAAGCGACGTGAAGGATGCCATAGAACAACACCGGAAGATTGTCGAAGCCGTGAAGGTTGGGGATGGAGATCGGGCTGAAGCGTTCATCCGACAACACGTCTTGGAATTCCAACGAGAGATCAAATCTGTTTTGTGAGACCGAGCGCCCTTGGTGGATATAAAGAGGATGAAGCGATAAGAATCTATAAACGAGGGGCGAGCAGCCCAAAGTCAGGGGAAGTCCGGTGGCCTGTTTTTAACAGGGAGTCCGGCGCTGTCCCGCAACTGTAAGTTAGCGCGCTGGTAGTGTGCCGGTAGCGCGCTTGGTTTGCGCGCGATTGGCCTACGTAGGCGGCTGACGAGCCAGAGTACCTGCTTCTAATTGTCTTGCATCTTCCGAGGAGAGGAGCAAGCCGCTTTATACGCGGCTGCTCTTTTTTGCGTTACGGCGAGATTTACAATAACTGGTGTAACAATTGAGGAGAGAGGAGGTGATTTGCTTCAAGCGTTATTTGTTCGTTCGTTTTAGTATCCGCAACTTAGTTAGAGAGTGGTTACACTTTTAGGAGGAGATAAGATAGTATGAATAAGCTAATGCGTGTTTTACTGGCTTTGATGGTCATTAGTGGCCTGGTCCTGGCGCTCGTTTCCTGTGGACCGGAAGAGACGCCAGCGCCGACCGATGAGCCTTCGGAGCCTTCAGAACCTTCAGAACCTTCGGAGCCTTCTGAGCCGGAACAAGAGGCGGAAGTCTTAAAGATGGGCGTGTTGGGGCCGTTCAGTGGGCCGAGCGCGCGCACCGGCGATGAGTTCAAGGCCGCCGTGTCGATGGCCTTCGACGCCATTGACTGGAAGATCGGCCATTACACGATTGAACCGGTGTGGATCGACTCGCAGTCGGACCCGGCCAAGGCCTCGCAGGCCTACGAGCAGGCGGTCGTCCAGGACAATATCGAGGCCGCCATCATCAACTGGCACAGTTCGGTCGCTGTCTCTTGCATGGAGGTCGCCGCCAAACACCAGATTCCTCACTTCGCCCCTTATGGCGCGACCGAGGTGGTCAATGAGACCTGGCGCTCTGACCCCGACAAGTACTTCTACTGGGTCAACAAGTGGTGGCCCACACCAGAGAAACTGAGCATCTCGTACGTTCAGGCGCTACAGGACGCAATTGACCAGGGCATCTGGTCGCCGGAATCGAAGACAGTCGCCATTTACGGCGAGGACACCGACTGGGGCCGCAGCTTCGGCAACGCCATCAAGAGCCAGTTTGCGGAAGCAGGCTGGGAAACGGTAGCCGAGGAATACTTCAGCATCGACCAGACCGAGTTCTATCCCCTGCTCAACAAGCTCGCGGATCTGAACCCGGCCGTCATCGCAGGCACCAGCACCGCTCTGCCCTCCTACTCCGCGCTGATTAAGCAGGCGGACGAGGTAGGGTTGGAGAGCCTGATCATCGCCGACGGCCTTGGCTGGTTCGGCGAGTGGTACGAATCGACCGGCGCGTCCTCCAACTACGTGCTCGACCAGATCCCCGGTTGGGCGACCGAAGAGGGCAAGCAGTTCGCTGCGGCATTCGAGGCCGAGACCGGCTTCCCGCCCAGCCCATCCGCCTCCGGTTTGGCCTATGATGGCGCTAACTTCTTCATCCAGGTCGCCCAGCAGGTCTACGAGAATGAGGGAAAACTCGACTCGGAGACCCTGGCGGCTTTCGCCAAGAACGAGATTCAGACCGGTAACTGGTCCTACACCGACGGCATCGTGATGGAAGAATACAAGTACACGCCCGAGACCGTTCCCGACCCCATCGTGGGCAAGGGATACTACATCTTCCCCGTCCTCCAGTACTTCGAGGGCGAGAGCAAGGTCGTCTATCCGCCTGAGTGGGCCGAGCAGGAACTGGCGCCCAAGGGCGAGGCGATGGTGGAGTTAGAACCGGAAGAGGAAAAGCCGGTTGAAGCGACGGATACCTTCAAGCTGGGTGTGTTGGGACCCTTCAGTGGGCCGAGCGCGCGCACCGGCGAGGAGTTCAAGGCTTCGGCGACGATGGCTTTGGAGGAAATCAACAACCAGATCGGCCACTACACGATCGAGGCGGTGTGGATCGACTCCCAGTCGGACCCGGCCAAGGCCTCGCAGGCTTACGAGCAAGCGGTCGTGCAGGATGGCATTCAGGCCGGCGTGCTCAACTGGCACAGTTCGGTTGCTGTCTCTTGTATGGAGATCACGGCCAAGCACCAGGTGCCGCACTTCTTCGGCTTCGGCGCGACCGAGGTCGTCAACGAAACCTTCGACGCTGACCCCGATCGCTACGGCTACTGGATGTTCAAGGGTTGGCCTACACCAAAGAAGTTGAGTGTCTCTTACGTACAGGCGCTTGAGGATGCGATTGACCAGGGTATCTGGGAGCCTGAGGCGAAGACGGTCGCCATCTACGGCGAGGACACCGACTGGGGCCGCAGCTTCGGCGCGGCTGTCAAAGATCAATTGGAAGCGGCCGGTTGGGAGACGGTGGCTGAGGAGTACTTCGCCATTGACCAGACCGAGTTCTACCCACTGCTCAACAAGTTCGCGGACTTGAACCCGGCGGTCATCGCGGGCACGAGCACCGCAGCACCTTCCTTCTCGGCCTTCATCAAGCAAGCGGACGAGGTGGGGTTGGAGAGCCTGATCATCGCCGATGGCCTCGGTTGGGTCGGTGAGTGGTACGATCTGACCGGCGCGTCCTCCAACTACGTGCTCGACCAGATCCCCGGTTGGGCGACAGAAGAGGGCAAAGCCTACGCTGATGGTTTCGAGGAACGCTGGGGCATCACGCCCAGCCCATCCTCCGGCGGCTTGTCTTACGACGGCACCAAGTTCTTCCTGGCGGTGGCCCAGGCTGCTTACGAAGAGTACGGCGAACTGAGCAGCGAGGTGATCTACAACTTCGTCAAAGACAATGTCTGGACCGGCGAATGGACGTTCACCGACGGCATCGTGATGGAAGAGTATATGACCACCATGGATGATGTGCCTGACCCCGTCGTGGGTAAGGGTTACTACATCTTCCCCGTTCTCCAGTACTTCGAGGGCGAGGGTAAGGTCGTCTATCCGCCCGAATGGGCCGAGCAGACGTTGCAACCTAAAGAATAGCACCTTGTAATATAGAGTAGGTGTGGGGGGTGGGGCGCTGTCGAAGTCGCGTCCCCATCCCCCAAGTATGGCCTAGTTCTTGATCGACGACGCGGCGCAAGCGCTAGGCGTCTATGAGGGAGGTAGACGTTAGATGATACTTCACACAGAAAAGGTGGTGAAAAACTTCGGTGGGTTGACGGCGGTCAACCGCATCTCGATGGACGTGGAGGATGGCCAGATTTTCGGCCTGATCGGGCCCAATGGGGCCGGCAAGACCACGTTCCTCAATAGTATTTCGGGCGCTTTCCCACCTAGCGATGGAAAAGTTGTTTTCCTGGGCGAGGAGACGACGGGAAACCCGGCCGACGTGATGTGCAGGAGAGGCATGTCGCGGACGTTCCAGATTCCGTTGCCCTTCCCCCGGCTGACCGTGCTGGAGAACGTCATGGTCGGCGCGATCTTTGGCAGCGATAGGATCAGTTCAAAACCAGCCAAGGTGCGAGCTCAGGATGCGTTGGAATTCGTCGAGTTCCCGATGGCCCCCGCTACGCCCGCGAATCAGTTGAACGCGGTACAACTCAAGCGGCTCGACCTGGCCCGCGCGCTGGCCTGCGGCCCCAAGCTCCTGCTGTTGGACGAGCTGGCGTCCGGTTTGACCCCCGGAGAGTTGGACGATATGATGGATCTAATCCGTTTGATCAGGGATCGAGGGATTACCATCATCGTCGTAGAGCACATTATGCGCCTCATCAAGGGGATCTGCGATCGCGTGATGGTGATTGAGTATGGCACGAAGATCGCCGAGGGCACGCCGGATGAGGTTTTGAACAATCCCAAGGTGATTAAGGCCTACCTGGGAGAGGGTCATTAGGCGTCAATTGTAAAACGTATTGCGAAGCAGTTAATTTAAGATATAGAAGGAGGTTCCGTTGCTTCAGCTAAAGAATCTCAATGCCAGTTATGGCTTTCTCCAGATCTTGTGGGAGGTCTCACTCTACGTTGATGATGGAGAGTTTGTGGGGTTAATCGGGCCTAATGGCGCCGGTAAGACGACCACGTTGCGTACTATCGCCGGGCTACTGAAGCCGACGGGGGGCGAGGTGTTGTTCAAGGGACAGGTGATGAACAACGTGCCGGCTCACGAGACAACCCGCATGGGCGTCAGTTACATATCGGAGGACCTTAATCTGTTCGTCGATATGTCTGTGAAAGAGAACTTGCTCATGGGCGCGTACATTATCCGCGATCAGGAGAAGCAGTTAAAGACGTTGGATTTCGTGTATGAACTCTTCCCCCGGTTGAAGGAGCGCGAGGGTCAGTTGGCGGGCACGATGAGCGGCGGCGAGCGTAAGATGTTGGCCATCGCCCGGGGGATGATGTCGAATCCCCAGCTCCTGTTAGTGGACGAGCCTTCGTTGGGATTGGCCCCCCATCTGGTCACCGACGTGTTTAATTCACTGAAGAGACTGAACGAGACTGGCGTGACGATGATGCTCGTCGAGCAGCGTGTGAATGCCACGCTGGAGATCACCGACCGGGCCTACGTCCTCGAACAGGGCAGGGTCGCGATGGAAGGGTTGAGCAGTGAACTAATGACAAACGAGCACGTCAAGAAGGCCTATTTGGGTATCTAAGCATTGGTGCACCGGTTATCAGTATATCGGTGACCAGTATACCGAAAGAGAGGAAACGATGGAAGAAATAGGGAAAAAGCAGACGCCAAGTCCCATTGATCCTATCATCAGCATGATTAAAGAGAATATGGCCGCGTCGATCGTTGTGGCGGTGACCATCGTATTGACCGTGGTCATCGGTATCGTCGCGAATCCATCCCAGGTGATCAACAGCATCGTGACCGGTGGTATGTGGGCGCTCCTGGCTGTTGGCCTGGCGCTGGTCTTTGGTGTGATGAACGTGCCCCACTTCGCCCACGGCGAGTCATTTATGATTGGGGCTTACGTGGCTTATTTCGTATTCACCCCGATCCATAAGTATTTGCAAGATAATCCCAACGCGCTGCTGGGGGCGCTGGCGCCCTTTGTCGGTATGCTGGCGGCGGCACTGGCAGGGATTGTTCTGGGCGTGATTTTGGAACGCTTGCTTTTTTATCCGTTGCGGGTGAGGACGAAGTCTGGATGGGTGATGAACGCCTTCTTGTTGACGGTGGGCATATCCTTCATTCTGACGAACGGCACTACGCTGATCCTGGGGCCCAACTTCCGGGGTATCCCGCGTTATTGGGACGTCGAACCATTGCAATTCGCCGGCGTTCGCGTGGCCGTCGATCGCATCATCGCATTCTTCATCGCGCTCCTATCCATCGCGGTGCTGTGGTTCTTCTTGAACCGAACCCGCACCGGTCGAGCGATTCGAGCGGTCTCGCAGGACGAGCTGGGCGCGCAGATGATGGGCATTAACCTCAACTTTATCTTCCCCCTGACATTTGCACTGGCGACCGCCATGGCGGCTATTTCAGGGGCCAGCCTGCTGTTTATGTTCCAGGCCTACCCGACGGTGGGATTGAAACCCCTTTACTTTGCCTGGTACGTGGTCATGTTGGCCGGGTTAGGTAACGTGGCTGGCGCTATCGTTGGCGGTTTCATTGTGTCCATCCTCCAGACGGCGACGCAGCAGTTCGTCGGTATCGCCTGGGAGGACGTCGTGCCGACCGTAATCATGATTATCGTGCTGCTGGTTGTCCCCTCGGGCATTTTCGGTTCCGAGGTTAAGGGCGTCCAGGAACAGTAGAGACGCGCAGCGGCATTTAAGGAGGTTAAATATGACAGCTTATAAGGACCAAAAGAGCAATGCTGGTACGTGGGAGATGGTCACGTTGGGGTTGGAAAAGATAGGCCTTTCGCCCTTGGGCCTCGTACTGCTCGTAATTGTAGCCGTTTTGCCCTTGATACCCCCGTTTAATCAGGAACACATTGTGCGCTGGCTCATCATGGGCGCCTTTCTCGCTGCCCAGGCCGTAGCCTTCGACTTTACCGCCGGATACATCAGTGTGGTAAACTTCGGTTTTGCCGCTATCCTGGGGCTGGGCGCCTATACATCAGCCATCCTGGCCAACGAGATGCCCTTCTTGATCGTTCAGCCGGGCATTTCCCCGTGGATCGGCATCTGGATCGGCGCTATTCTCGCTGGCGTCGTGGGGCTGGGCCTCGGTTGGCTCACGTTGCGCTTACGCGGCATCTTCGCCGCCGTGATGGCCTGGTTTGTGGGTATCGCGTTGTTGGGTTTGGTGAAGAATCTGACTGGCTTGACCCGGGGCGCGATGGGCTTGCACCCCCATAGCCTGTTGTCAACGACTGCTAACCTGCCTTACTACTACATCATTTTAGGGATGATGGTCGTCGTTTACGTCGCGTTGCGATTGGTCACTCGATCGCACTTTGGACTTGCCTTCAAGGCTATCGGGCAGAACCTGGACGCTGCGCGAGCCTCGGGGATCAATCCCACCAGGTATCGTGTGTTCAACTTCGCGCTATCCTGTATGTTCGCCGGCTGGCTCGGCGGCTTCTACGCCCACTACTACGGCTCTCTGACGCCCGACACCGTCATGCACACCTCGAAGACGGTGGAGGTGCTGGCGCTGGCCTACATCGGTGGGCGAGGCAGTTTGTGGGGCGGGATGTTCGTCGCCTTCCCCTTCGTCTTCTTCATCGAGTACTTGCGCTCTAACCTGACCGGCTTGCCGGGCGTGCACATGGTCATCTACGGTGTGTTGATGGTCCTGGTGATGATCCTGTATCCCGATGGGGTGGCCGGTCTCTACTACTGGGCCAAGGAGAAAATCGCTTCTCTCCGTTCGTAAGTACCTGTAGAGCGCTTAAATAATTGCTCTAGCCACCGTCCCGGGGGGGCGTTAATCGGCCCAAGGACGGGCATCTGAGCGAATGTTTTAATAGTCTCTGTAGGGATTGTAGAAAGAAGGAGCTTGAGATGGGGCGGATTTTTATTCCCTCGGACGAAACATTCCCCGGTAAAGCCGACGCCGTCGTCATCGGCGGCGGCATCGTCGGCGTGGCGACCGCCTTCTGGCTCTCGCGGGCCGGCTTGGATACGGTCGTGGTCGAGATGCGCGACGGACTTTCGACCCTGACCACGCCGGAATCGATCGAGAGTTTCCGCGCTCAGTTTACCGAACCGGCGATGTCCGAGTTGGCGCAAGAGTCCATTGGGGTCTTCGAAAACTTCGCCGACGTGATTGGTATCTCGGGTTATGACATCGACCTGCATCAGCAAGGTTACCTTTTCGTCACCGAGGACGCTGACATGATCGAAGAGGTGGAGGCCGCCGTGGAAACGCATCACGAGTTGGGCGTGACCGACTCGGAATGCCTCACCGGGGATGAGGCGCGGGCCCGTTTCCCCCATCTCTCCGATACCATCGTGGCCGGGACCTTCCGCCAGAAGGATGGTTGGTTGTCAACGCACGAGGCGACGCAAGGGTTTGCCAAAGGCTCCGACGCGCAGTTCCTGTTGAGCACCAAGGCGACCGACATCCTACAGGACGCGCGCGGCGTGTGCGGCGTCGAAACGTCACGCGGCGTCATCTCGACCCGCACCGTCGTCAACGCCGCCGGCCCCTTCGCCGGGCAGGTGGGCCAGATGGTCGGCCTCGACCTGCCGCTGAAGCCGGTGCGCAGGCAGAAGGTCTTCCTATCCCAACAGCCGCTGGTCCCACAGAATGCGCCGTTGACCATCGACATCATCCGCGACTGCTACTGGCGGCCTGAAACCGGCGGCGCTTACATCGCCTGGGTCGATCCCAAAGAACCGGTCGACGAGGACCCTTCCGAGGATCTATACACTGATAAGTATTTCGCCGCCATCCTCCTGGAGAAGCTGATCAACGTCACCCCCTTCTGGGGAGAGGTCGCGACAAATCTCAAGAAGGCCGACGTGCACCCCAGCGCCGGGTACTACGTCTATACCCCCGACGACCAACCCCTCATCGGCCCCACGCCGGATGCGCCAGGCTTTTACGTGAACTGTGGTTACTGGGCCGGCGTGATGCTCTCCCCTGCTGCGGGTAAGCGCGTGGCTGACCTGGTCACCGGCGCGATGGCGCCGGAGGACAATATCTTGCGCCCCACCCGCTACGAGGAAGGCATTATACTTGAGGGCGGCAGTTTTCTGCGAGGTCACTGATAGGGGCTGTTGGACGGTTGGCTTACTCAAATAAGAGTTAGTAAAAGGAGTGATCTCTATGCTTGATCTATGGCCCGATGTGCTCTCTGCCGATGAGGTGGGGGAGATTCACGACACGAGTATGAAGATAATGGCCAACGTCGGGATCAGCTTTCCCGATGATGAGGCCCTTGATACCTTCAAGGCTCACGGTTTCAAGACGGATGGACAGATCGTCTATCTGGAGGAAAAAGCGGTGATGGAAGCGCTGGCGTCAGTGCCGCAGCAATTTACTATCCTGGCCCGCAATCCGGAGCGCAGCGTCACCGTGGGCGACGGTCAACCGGTCTTCGCGCCGGGGTATGGTGCGCCCTTCCTCGTCGATTACGAGACGGGCAAACGGGAACCGACCTTGGAGGATTACCATAACCTGGTGCGCCTGGCCCACGTTCTGCCCAACCAGGATATGAGTGGGCACCTGATCGTCGAGCCCCAAGGCGTGTCCACGCCGCACCTGATGATGCTGCACGCCCACATAGTGCATTCTGATAAACCGTTCATCGGCAGCGCTGTGGGCCGGATCGGCGCGCAACACACGATGGACATGGCGACGATTCTCTTCGGCGAGGACGTGGTCAAGGAAAACTTCGTGACCGTCAGCCTGATCAATAGCCTCACGCCCCTGGGGTACAGCGACGAGATGTTGGACGCCTTGATGACGTTCGCCCGTAACCGGCAACCGCTCGTCATCGCCGCGCTGGCGATGTGCGGTTCGACCGGGCCGGTCACGTTGGCCGGGACGCTGGCCTTGCAAACGGCCGAACTTTTGGCCGGCATCGTGCTCACGCAGCTCGTTAGCCCCGGCACGCCGGTTCTCTTCGGTTCCACCTCGACCAACATCGACATGCGGACCGGCGCGTTGGCCATCGGCAGTCCAGAGCTTTCGCTGATGATCGCCGCGCATGCCCAACTGGCCCGCCATTACGGGCTTCCCTGCCGCAGCGGCGGGGCGTTGGCCGACGCCAGCACCCCTGACGCCCAGGCCGGGTACGAGTCGATGATGGCCCTGCTGACCACCGTCACCGGCGGCGTCGATTTCGTCCTGCACGCCGGGGGCATTCTCAACGCCTACCTGGCCTTCTCCTACGAGAAGTTCGTGCTGGACGACGAGATGTGCGGCATGGTGCGCCGTTTCCGCCGGGGGATTGAGGTCACGCCGGATACGCTGGCCTACGACCTGGTGGAAAAGGTCGGGCCGGGGGGCAACTTCCTGATGGAGATGCACACCGTTGAGCGCTGTCGCACCGAGTTCTGGACGCCGACGCTCAGCGACCGGGCCGGCCTGGATGCGTGGATGGAATCGGGGCGAGAGACCGCCCTCGACCGGGCCAATCGTCGGTGGAAGAAACTGTTAGAGGAACACCAGGATCCGCCGCTGGACGACGCCATCGCGCGTCAACTGGAGACCTTCGTCGAGGAACACACCGCGTAAAGAGACGCTTAAAATGCTCTAGCCCCCGTCCCAGGGGCGCTAATCGGCCCGAACGGGCCCTTGAGCGAATTTTTATAGCCTCTAAAGGCATTGGAAAGATGTCGCAACAGACGAATAAAGCCGTCATCAGGGCCTGATGCACTATCGGGCCGAACGTGGTTTTGATGAATGAGTTCCATTTTAATTCGATAGATACGCCGCCTCCGTGGATGGTGACGGCGTAGGAGAAAGGAGTGGAAGAAAATGCTCGTAGCTAATAGAATGACGTCTAATCCTATCACCTGTAAACCTGATCTTTCAATTTCCGAGACGATGGAGTGGATGCAGCGCGAGAATATCCGTCGTTTTCCCGTGGTCAATAAGGATGGTAAATTGGTCGGCATCGTCAGCCGCCACGATCTGCTACACGCCTCGCCGTCATCCGTCTCGTCGTTGAGCGTGTGGGAGGTGAACTACCTGTTCTCGCAGGTGACGGTCAAAGAGGTGATGACCAAGGACGTCATCACCGTCTGTGAAGATTGCCCGATTGAAGAAGCCGCCCGTATGATGGCCAATAATAAGATCGGTGGGTTGCCCGTGATGCGCGATGACAAGCTGGTGGGCATCATCACCGAATCCGACATCTTCAGGGTCTTCCTGGAGCTCTTCGACGCGCGCGAGAAGGGTGTGCGGTTGACCGTCCTGGCGCCCTACTTCAAGGGGTCGCTGGCCGAGATCAGCTCGAAAATCACCGAGGCAGGCGGCCTCATCCTGGCGTTGAACGTCTTCAAGGGTGAAGACACCACGAACTGGGGTTGCACGTTGAAGGTGACCGACATCACCAAGGATAAGCTGTTGGAAGTCGTCGAACCCCTGGTCGAGAAAGTCATCGACGCTCGCGAGGCGTAGACGCCCATTATGCCAGGCCAGCGCGCCTGGAGATGGGGTTGGAAACTGATTTAGATACATGTAGAGTTAGTCGTTTAATTAAGAGAATTTAGGAGGAAAAAATGAGCGAGATTTTAGAAGAAATTGCCACAGCCGTTATTGAAGGCGACATGGACGTTATCTCCGATCTGACAGAGGATGCGTTGGACGAGGATCTGAGCGCCCAGGAAATCCTGGACAATGGCCTGATGGTGGGCATGGATCACGTCGGCGTGGAGTTCAAGGCCGGCAACATGTTCGTGCCCGAGGTGTTACGTTCGGCCAAGACGATGCAGGAGTCGATGCTGATCGTCAAACCGTTGCTGGTTGAGAGCGGCAGCAAAATGGTCGGCAAGGTGCTACTGGGCACCGTCAAGGGCGACCTGCACGACATTGGCAAGAACCTGGTCGGGATGATGTGCGAGGGCGCCGGGTTTGAGGTCAAGGATATCGGCAGGGACATCGAACCGGATGGCTTCATTGAGGCCATCAAGGAGTTCAATCCCGACATCGTCGGTATGTCGGCTCTGCTGACCACGACGATGCGCGCGATGGAGAATACGATCAAGGCTCTGGAAGAGGCCGGGTTGCGTGACCAGGTGAAGGTAATGGTCGGCGGCGCGCCGGTCACCCAGGCTTTCTCCGATCAGATCGGCGCCGATGGTTACGCATCGAACGCGGCCTCGGCTGCTGAATTGGCCAAGCAGTTCGTCGGCGCGGCCTAGCAATCCGAGCAAGATAGAATAAGGAGGTTCTCTAAATGAGGACAAACTACCGAGTTAATTCGGGCGTGCGTTTCCGCATGCTCTCCGACGATCAATTGGAGGAGCTATTTGCGGGCGTGTTGCACGTCCTGGAGTATACAGGTCTGGAAGTACACCACGCCGAATCGCGGGAAATCCTCAAGGACGCCGGCGCGTGGGTCGATGGCAAGCGGGTGCGCATCCCCCGCTGGCTGGTCAAGAAGTCGCTGGACCTGGCGCCGCGCAGTTTCACGTTGTTCGCCCGCGACGGCAACCCCAAGAACAACATTCACATCGGGCCCGGTCGCGGCCACTTCGGCCCCGGCCCCACCTGCCCGAATTTCATCGACATGGAGACGATGGAGCGCCGGCCTTACGTCAAGAGCGACGTGCCCATCGTGGCGAAGGTCGTCGACGCGCTGCCCAACATTGATTTCTGCGAGTCCCTGGGCACCGTCAACGACGTGCACCACGACCTGGGCGCGCTCTACGAGTTCGCCGGCATGTTCCCCAACACCAGCAAGCCCATCGTGGCCTGGTCCTACGACAAGTTCGATTCCGAGGCCATCCACCAGATTGCCGTCGCCGAGGCTGGCGGGCAAGAGGCGTTCGAGCAGCGGCCCAACTACGTCCATTATTGCGAGCCGCTCTCGCCGCTGGTCAGCACCTTCGAGGCGCTGGACAAGCTGGTCTTCGCCGCCCGTCACCGGGTGCCGTTGATCTTCACCCCGTGCCCCATCGCCGGCGGTACCGCGCCAGTCACGGCGGCCGGCATCATCACCGAGGGCGCGGCCGAATCCTGGATGGGCTTGACCATCGCCCAGGCGATCCGGCCGGGCCTGCCCTTCTTTATGGGCGGCGTCTATTCGGTCATGGATATGAACTCGATGATCCTGGCCTACGGCGCGCCGGAACTGCCGCTGATGATGGCCGGGCTCACCGAATTGGCCCACTACGCCGGTCTCCCGCTGTGGCAGACGGGCGGCTGCACCGATTCCAAGACCTTCGACGAGCAGGCGATGATCGAGGGCTCGATGTCGGTCTTCTTCTCCGCCCTCACCGGCGGCGATCTGTGCCACGACGTGGGTTACACCGAGAGCGCGATGACCGGTTCCGTATTCCAGTTGTGCGCGATGGACGAGGCGATTGGCTACTCCCGCCGCATCACGCGCGGCATTGAGGTGAACGAGGACACCCTGGCTGTGGAGGTGATCCACGATGTGGGACCCAACGGACACTACCTCCGTCAACCACACACCCGTCGTTACTACAAGAACGAGTTCTGGTATCCCAACCTGTGCGATCGCCGCAACTACGAGGAGTGGGAGATGATGGGCGAGCACTCCTTCCAGGATCGAACCGTCGCCCGCGTGCAGGACATCCTGGCGACCCACGAACCCGCGCCTATCAAGCCGGAGACCGAGAAAGTCATCCAGCAGGCGATTGAGGAAGCCGAGGACCGCGTCCAGACCGACGAGTGGATCAACCGGAAACCGAACGATTAGTTAGAGATGAAATTTAAGCAAACTTCCCCTATCCCAGACGAGCCGAAACCAATAAGGGGCGCCTCGCATACAAAATTCTTGAAACAAGAATCCCACGGGATAGGCATTAACAGGAGGAGGAACTATGAGTAGGCTCTATGAACGAATGTCGACCGCCATATTGGAAGGAGATGCCGAGAAGGCCGCCGAGTTGGTGGAGAAAGCCCTGGGCAAAGATCTGGGGGCGAAGGAAATCCTGGACAGTGGGTTGGTCGTGGGAATGAACGAGGTTGGCGTGCGTTTCAAGCGCGGTGATATGTTCGTGCCGGAGGTGTTGATGTCGGCCGACGCGATGTCCGCCGGCATGAAGATCTTACGCCCGGCATTGGTCGCCAGCGGCGCGAAACTGGTCGGCAAGATTATGTTGGGCACTGTGCAGGGCGACTTGCACGATATTGGCAAGAATCTGGTCGGGATGATGTGCGAAGGCGCCGGTTTCGAGGTCATCGACATCGGTTTCGACGCCGAACCGGAGAAATTTATCGGGGCCATCAAGGAGCACCAGCCCGACATCGTCGGTATGTCGGCTATGCTGACGACCACGATGCGCGCGATGGGCCACACCATCAAGGCCATCCAAGAGGCCGGCCTGCGCGATCGGATCAAGGTCATCGTCGGCGGCGCGCCAGTGGATGCTGAGTTCGCCGAGCGGATTGGAGCGGATGGCTATGGCTCCAACGCGCCGTCGGGCGCTGATCTGGCCAAGCAACTCGTTGGCGCTGCGTAGTGTATAAGGAGAGCAAATCATGCAAGTTAGAAAAACGAATTATATGGTAAACGCCACGCCCACGTTCGAGGTGCTCACCGAAGAGGAAATTGAGGCGATATACTTCTCGGCCTTGACGGTGCTGTACGAGACGGGCGTGCGGGTATACGACGAAGAGGGCATCGAACTGGCCCATTCCGGCGGCGCTATCGTGGGAGATCGAGACGAGAAGAGCGCGTTGGTTAAAATGCCGCCCTGGATGGTCGACAAGGCGCTTTCGACGCTGCCTCGCAAGGTGGTGGTGATCGGCCCTGACCGCAAGCACAAAATGGAGCTGTTCAAGAATCAGATCTATTTCGGCGCCGGTTCCGATACCCCCTTCACCATCGACCCTTACACCGGCAAGCGACGCCGGGCCACCTACGAGGACGTCAAGAACTTCGCCAAGATCGCCCAGGCGATGCCCAACATCGACTTCCATATGTCGCTGGGTATCGTCCAGGACGTGTCGGTGGGCACTTACGATCGCTGGCAGTACCTGGCCATGCTGGAAGAGACCACCAAGCCGATCAACATCACCGCCGTCGACCTGGATGGCCTGAAAGATCAGTACGAGATGGCCCTCATTCGCGTCGGGGGCAAGGAAGAATGGCGCAAGGGGCCGATCTTCTCGCTGTACATCGAGCCGGTCTCCCCCCTGAGCCACTCCACCGAGGTGATTCAGAAGCTGCTCTTCGCCTCGGATCACGAGATTCCCTTTGTCTACACCCCTTGCCCGCTGGCGGGCGCCACGTCCCCGTGCACGTTGGCCGGCACGATGGTCCAGGCCCTCACCGAGAGCCTGTTCGGCATCGTGCTCAGCCAGTTGCGCAGGCCGGGCACGTCGCTCATCATCGGCGGTCTGATGTCGAATATGGACATGCGGACCACCGTCTATTGCTACGGCTCGCCTGAGATGGCGTTGTTGAGCGCCGCCTACACCCAGATCACCAAGTGGCTGGGCGTGCCTGAGTACGAGACCTGCGGCTGCTCCGACGCCAAGATGTTCGACGAACAGGCGGCGTTAGAGGCCACCATCAACACCACCACCGCGGCCCTCATCGGCGGCAACATGATCCACGACGTCGGTTACCTGGAACAGGGGTTGACCAGCGCGATGGAGATGATGGTCGCCACCGATGAGATCATCGACCGGGTCAAGCGCATCCTGCGCGGTATCCCCGTCAACGACGAGACCAAAGCGCTGGACGTGATGGACGAGGTCGGCCCCGGCGGTCACTTCCTGGATCACGATCACACCTACGAGCGCTTCAAGACCGAAATCTGGCGTCCCAAGATCACCGATCGCTTGAACTGGGAGAACTGGGAAAATGCCGGCAGCAAGTCCTATCGCGATCGAGTCCACGAGCGCGTGCTGGAGATCCTCGAAGCAGAGACCGAACCGCTGATGGACGAGGCGATGGTCAAGGAACTGCGCCACATCTGCGAGTTGGCCGACGAGCGCCACAAGGATGAAGAGTTAGACGTCGATATGTTTGGTTAGAGACAATGGAGTAGGGAGTAAGGATTAAGGGGTAAGGGGGAATGCCCCTGCTCCCTAATTCCTACTTCATACTCCCTACTCCACCGAGGTACTGCTTTGAGCAAAGACGACAATCCTCCGCGCAGCCTTGTTTTAGGCATCGACACCGGCGGTACTTACACCGACGGCGTGTTGCTGGAATACCACTCGCGGCAGGTGCTGGCGACGCACAAGAGCCTGACCACCAAGCGGGACTTCGCCATCGGGATTGAGCGCGTCATCGAGGGTATTCATATAGCGGACCCTTCGGAGATTCGGATGGTCTCAATCTCGACGACGCTGGCGACTAACGCCATTGTTGAGGGCAAAGGTAAGCGGGTGGCCTTGTTTTTGATCGGCTACGATCCCGACCTGATCACCTCCTTCAAGATGGAGAATCGTTTTTCCACCCCCAACTATTACTATTTCGCGGGAGGGCACGACCTGTATGGCCGGGAGAAGGAAGCGCTGGACCTGCCCGCTATCTTGGACAAGGTCAGTGAGATCACGGGCGGGGGGGCTAAGGGTGAGGTGGACGCCATCGCCATATCCAGTTACTTCAGCCCCCTCAATCCGGAGCACGAGAACCGGGCCTACAAGGCGATTTCCAGCGTCTGCGATCTGCCCATCGTGCTGGGGCGACAACTATCGACCAAACTGGGGTCGGTGGAACGGGCCACGACGGCCGCCTTGAATGCCTCATTGCTGGCGGTGTTGCAGGATTTCATCATCGCCGTGCGGCGGGCGATGGAACATCGCCAGATCGACGCCCCCTTGATGGTCGTCCGCGGCGACGGCACGCTGATGAGCGACGAGTTCGCCGCCCGCACGCCGGTAGAGACCATCCACTCCGGGCCGGCCGCCAGCGCCATCGGCGGGCGTTTCCTTTCGCGGCTGGATGACGCGCTGATCATCGACGTCGGCGGCACCACCGCCGATCTGGCGCTCATTGAAGACGCCCAGGTGACCGTCAGCGAGGAGGGGGCCACCGTCGGCGGGTATAAAACCGCCGTCCGCGCGGCGGATCTACATTCTATCGGGTTGGGGGGCGACAGTCACATCGCGCTCGGCCGCGATAAGGTGATCACCCTCGGCCCAGAACGGGTGACGCCGCTTTCCTACCTGGCCCACCAATACCCGGCGGTCGCCAAACGCCTGCGGGCGCTCTCTCGACGGGCCTGGGGCCAGGTGACGCCCGATTACCTGGAACACTGGTTCTTGCTGCGCGAGCCTCAGCGTGAAGGCATATTGAAGACGGCGCAGGAAAAGGCGCTGGTCAATTTTCTACGCGATGGCCCCCGGCCGCTCTCGGAGATCATTGAGCGCCTGGGGGTATTGCACGCCGCACAGATCAGCGCCGGTGAACTGTTGCGCCAGGAGATCGTCGGCAAGGCGGGACTGACGCCGACTGACCTGATGCACATCGAGGGCGACTATGACATCTGGGATACCGAGGCTGCGAAATTGGCCCTGGAGGTGTTCGCCCATTACCAGTTGAAGGAGCCGGACGAGGTTCGGCGGCAGGTGTGGCGGCAAGCGACCGAGATGTTGCTTCAAACAGCGATCACCTTCCTCAGCGGCAAGCGCCTGCACGCTCCCGACGAACGCGCCGGGACGGAGGATGACGATGACATCGGCTGGTGGTTTTTCCGCAATAGCCTCTACGACCTCCACCCGCACCTGGAGACCCGCTTTCGCTTACGCCAGCCAATTATCGGCATTGGCGCGCCGGCGGCGTTGTTCCTGGAGACGGTCGCCGAGGCGCTCCACACCGACTTGATCCTGCCCGAACACCACCAGGTCGCCAACGCCATCGGCGCCGTCGCCGGTCTGGTGATGGTCTCCGAGGAGGTTTTGCTTTATCCCAAGTTGTCCGGCGCCGGGTTGCAGGTCCTGGGCTACTACGTGCAGCTCTCTGGTCAGGGAGATCGCGAGGCGGAGCGCCGCGAATTCGAGGAGGATGAATTGGAGCAAGCGTTGACTTACGCCCGCGACCAGGCGGCGGAACGGGCGTTGGGCGCCGCCTTGCGCTCCGGCGCGGAAAATCCCCAGGTGACCGTAGAGCAAATCAGCGAGGGATTGGACGCCTACCGCATTCGGGCCAAGGCAGTGGGAAACCCCCGCCTGACCAAATAACCCTAACCTGCAACCCGCAACCCGCAACCCTAAACCCAAATCCCGGAGGTAATTGATGGAATTGGTGCGAGTCGATACACAGCGCGCCTATGAGAAAATATGGGAACAGATCACGACCCTGGAACTCCTGCCGGGAGCGCCGATTAACGAACATGCGTTGGCCGAAGCCCTCGAGATGGGCGTGGCGCCTGTGCGCGAGGCGCTCCGCCTGCTGGCCCACGACAATCTGGTGGAGATCACGCCCCGCCATGGCCTCTACGTGTCTGGCGTGAGCGTTGACGACCTGGAACAGCTCAGCGAGATGCGGCTCTCTCTGGAAGCGTTGTGCGCGCGTCTGGCGGCCCAGCGAGCGAGCGCCGACGACCTGGTCGTGCTGGAAGCGCTGCGCCGGGAGCAGGCCGCTGTCTCTTCCGAGGGAGCGGCGAGCGCGGACCAGACGGAGCGGGACGAGATCAGCCGCCGCTTCTTCGATCTGGATCACAAGTTTCACCAGGCGGTCGCCCGAGCGGCGCGCAACAAGTATCTGGCGCAGACTCTGGAGCGCCTGTTTGGTCTCTCCCAACGATTGTGGTACCTGGCGTTGCCCCATTTAGCCTTTCTCCCCTCAGCCGTCGAGAAGCATCTGGATTTGATTGAGGCGATCCAGGCGAACGACGCTGACCGGGCGGAGCGCATTATGCGCGATCACGTGCAAGAATTTTACGACAAGGTGAAACTCGTGTTGGCGGAAGAGAACGAGGGGGCGTCTTGAGCGACGCGCCATCGGCGCTGGCCCAGGAGATTGTCGCGCTGATTCGCCGCGAGGTGAAGCCGGCCCAAGGGGAGTTGCCCGGTTTGCGTCTCTCGTTGCCCGGTGGACGCGCTATCCAGCGCGTTGAGCGATCATGACAAGGGCCGCCTCGACAAGCGCCGTTGCTATCAGCGCTTGTTGGCGGTCGCCGAGGCATATAAGGACTTGGGGCTGGTCGATGTGTGCGGCAAGTGCGCCGTCGGCCCTTGCGCTTTTGGGCCAGCCGTGTAACATGTACGGAGAGACAAAAATTCGCTCAGAGGCCCCTCCTCGGGCCGATTAGCGCCCCGGGACGGCGGCTAGAGCAGTTCAGCCGTGCAACATGTATGGAGGGAGGTCATAATGAATCAAAAAGATCCAAATCAATTGCTCTACCTTTCCCAGGCCGACGTCCAGGCAGTTGGGTTGACGATGGCCGAGATCATCGAGGCGGTGGAATCCGCTTTTGAGGAGAAGGGACATGGGCGGGTGGAGATGCCGCCGAAACCGGGCGTTCACCCCGGCGTAGGGGATAACTTCATTCACGCCATGCCAGCCTACATCCCGGCGCTGAAATCGGCCGGCGTCAAATGGGTGAGCGGCTTCCCGGAGAACTACCGGCGCGGGTTGCCTTATATCACCGGTCTGCTGATCCTCAACGACGTCGAGACCGGACTGCCCATCTCGGTGATGGATTGTGTGTGGATCACGGCGATGCGCACCGCGGCCGCGACAGCCGTCGGCGCTCGTTACCTGGCCCGCCCCGATTCGTCGGTGCTTGGCGTTCTGGGGTGCGGCGTGCAGGGGCGCACCAATGCAGAGGCGCTGAACGTGCTCTTCCCGTTGACCCGCGTGATGGCCTACGACGTGGATCCAGAGGCCGCCCAGGCCTACGCCAAGGAGATAGAGGCGCGCTTCGACCTGGACGTGACGGTCGTCGATACGCCTAAAGAGGCTGTCTCCGGTTGCGACCTGGTGGTTACCGCCGGGCCGATCCTGAAAAACCCCCATCGCACCATCCAGGCCGGATGGCTGGACGAGGGCGCATTCGCCTCGCTGGTCGATTTCGACTCCTATTGGCATCCCGCCGCGATGAAGGAAGCGGACAAGTTCTGCACCGACGACACGCCGCAGTTGCGCCATTACCAGGGCGTGGGCTATTTCCAGGACATCCCGCTGGTCTACGCCGACCTCGGGGAGTTGGTCATTGGGAAGAAACCGGGCCGTGAGACGCCCACCGAGCGCACGATGACGGCAAACCTGGGCCTGGCGATGGACGATATGGCCACGGCGCCCCTGCTTTACGAAAAGGCGGTGGAAAAAGGCATCGGAACGTGGCTGCCGTTGTAGTCAATTTCAAGTTTGTAAGTTGCAGGTTGCAAATTAACAGGCGAACAAGTCGAAATGGGTGCATGCAGCGCCTTGCTCATTTAAAACCTAGGGCGAACGCATATATCGCTCCTAGCCCTTGAAGCAAGGGCCGCCCTCGTCCCCGAGGGCGAATTCAGAAAAACGAGCAACCACCGCTGCGCCACGGCAGTTTTCGGCGCAATAGCCGACCCCGAGACGGGGCCTGGGAGCGTATTTTATCCAAATGCGTTTGCCCTGATTTAAAACCCACCCGTGAATGAGTGGACACTCATTCGCTTTATGGGTAGCAGGCCAACCCCGTTGGCCGTTTTTTGGCAGACCCGCCCTTAACCAAACTGTATTGCACCTAGTCGGTCAAACCGCCTGTCCAGACATAGCCTGCGCCATTTACCAATCTAAGGAGGAAAATGATGCTAGTCAAAGATCAAATGACACCTAATCCGATCTGTGGCTACCCCAATATGCCAGTCGTTGAGGCTCAACAGGTGATGCAGGATCATCATATCCGGCATCTACCCATTCTTGACGAAGACGAGAACCTGGTGGGGCTGGTGACACTACGTTCACTGATGAACGCTGTTCCCTCAGACGTGAGCCAATTCAGTCCTTTCGTCGTCAATTATATCCTATCCAAAATTCAGGTGCACAATATCATGGTTCGGGACTTGATCACCACCAGCCCCGATACCACCATCGAGGAAGCGGCCCGCGTGATGGCAGATCGTAAGATCGGCTGTTTGCCGGTTATGGAGGATGACGAGTTGATCGGCATTATCAGCGACAACGACCTGTTCAAGATTATGGTGGAACTCCTGGGCTCTCGCCGGGAGGGGATTCGCATCACCGTGGAGCAGCCCGATCGAGCGGGAGAGGTAGCGCGCTTGACCAATGCCATCGCCGATAAAGAGGGGTATCTCTCGGTGTTTGTGACGTATCCCACCGCCGACCCCAAGATCTGGTCCTCCGTCTTCAAGGTCGTCAACGTGCCCGACGACGTGCTGGTGGAGACGATCAGCAAGCTGCCCGATATTGAGATCAAGGACGTGCGAAAAGTCAAGGCCGACTGACTGCATCTGTTCCGAGATAAAACAAGGAGGTTCGACATATCTACAGTCACCGTAAGTTATGGCGAGGACGTGCGGCATATCTCCGTCGATCCCTCGACAACGTTGGGTGAGGCGATCATCGCCGTTGGTTTGCCCCTGGAGCAACCCTGCGCTGGAAAAGGGACCTGTTTCAAGTGCAAGGTTCTGGCCCAGGGCGATTTGAGCCCCCTCGACGAGCGGGAACAGGAGGGGCTGACTTCGGCGGAGCAGGCGGCGGGCTATCGTCTGGCCTGTCGTGCGCGGGTGCAGGGCGACGTCTCGGTCACCTTGGCCCCCATCCTCGTCTATTCCAACAAGATCTTCCGCGCCTCCGACGAGTACAAGCGAGGCGACGCGCCCCTTGGCTTGGCGATCGACCTGGGGAGCACCACCGTGGCCGCCTTCGTGACCACGCTGGACGAGGGGCAGGTCTGCACCGGCGCGGCGGCCCTCAACCAGCAGACCGCCTTCGGGGCCGACGTGATCTCGCGATTGGCGGCCGCCCAGCAGGGGGACGATGCAGCCGAGCGCGTCTCAATGCTGGCGCTGGCCTCCATCGTCCAGGCCATCGACGCCCTCAAGCTCTCGCGACGGGTCGAGGAGCGGATCCGTAAGGCGACCATCGTCGGCAACTGTGCGATGCACCACCTGTTGTTGCGCTATCCGGTCGAGTCGCTGTCCGCGTTGCCCTTCCAGCCGTACAAGAAAGAGGCGGTGCGGCGCGTGGGATTGTTCGGCGACGTCTTCCCGCCCGGCGTCGAGACTATGCTGCCGCCCTTGATCGGCGGATTCGTCGGGTCCGACGCGCTGGCCTGCCTGGCCTATTACGATTTCGACCGGACGACGGAACCGATAGCCGCCATCGACCTGGGCACCAACGGCGAGGTGATGGTCGCCGACGGTCAAGGTCGCATCCTCGTCGCCTCCACCGCCGCCGGCCCCGCCTTCGAGGGCGTCAACATCTCCTGCGGCAGCCGCGCGGTCGATGGGGCCATCGTCGGCGTGACCGCCCAGCCTGAGACGGGCGATTTCGCGTTCGAGACCATCGCCGATGTGCCCCCGGTGGGGCTGACCGGTTCCGGCTTGCTCGACCTGATCTGCCAGCTTCGGCGCGTGGGCGTCATTGCCGCTGGCGGACGCATGGTTGACGCCCATCCCGCGTTCGGCCACCGGATCGACCAGGACGAGCGCGGCGTGCGTCGCATACTTTTAAACGGGAGCGCGTCTGAATCTGAAATTGAGAATGGGCCGCTTTACCTGACGCAGCAAGACGTGCGCGAGCTCCAAAAGGCCAAAGGCGCTATCCTTGCCGCGACCGCGACCCTGTTGGAACGGCTCGGGCTGCGCCCCGGAGATTTGCAGCGCATGATTCTGACCGGGTCCTTCGGCAGCCAGTTGAACGTCGAGGCAGTCATCGGCCTGGGGATGATCCCCTCGGTGAGCGCTGACGTCGTCGAGACCTCGGCCAATGGCGCGGGCTTCGGCGCGGCCCTTTTCCTGGACGATGAAGCCTTCGCGCGCGGCGAGCGAATCGCGCTTCAAGCCGAGCAGGTCGATCTGGATCTTGATCCAGGATTCATCCAGCGCTACGTGGAAGCGATGGCCTTGCCGGGGCAGCCAGAATATGTCTAGCCCGGCGACAACAAAGCGCTCGACCGCCGCGCCCGATGGGTCGAGCGTCGCCGGCGTTCTGGGCGTCCTGGCGGCGACCGCCAGCTGGGGGTTGTCGGGTGTGTTCGTCAAGCTCGTGACCCAGAGCGTGGACGTCTCGGCCCTGGCGTTGGCCTTCTGGCGCGACCTGACGACCTTTTTCGTGCTGTTCGTGGGATTACGTCTGTTCCGGCCCGCCTGGTTGCAGGTGCGCCGCCGCGACCTGGGCTGGTTGGCGGCCTTCGGGGGCAGCCTGGGCATCTTTCACGTCTTCTGGAACCTGGGGGTGATGGTCAATGGAGCCGCCGTGGCGACGGTGCAGCAAGCGGCGATGCCCGCTATCGTCGCCCTCGTCGCCTGGGTGATCTGGCGCGAATCGTTGACCTGGAAGAAGATTGTGGCGATCCTGCTGACTTTCGTGGGCACGGTCCTGGTCTCCGGGCTGGATGTTCTGCGGCAGGCGGACATCTCGTTAGTGGGGATGTTGATCGGGCTGGGGATTCCCATCACCTACGCCGCGTGGAACCTGTTTGGCAAAAAGGTTCGCCAGCGGTACAGTCCCTTGACGACGCTGACGTACGCCTTTGGATTTGGCGCGTTGGTTCTGCTACCGTTGCAGATTTTCACTTCCCAGCCGTGGCCGGTGTCGCCGAAGGCGTGGGGCGCTTTTGTAGGCTTGATCGTCGTTGCGACGATCCTGCCGTTTTCGCTCTATACCTTCGCGCTGGGGCGTTTGCCCGCCAGCGTCGCCAGCATCCTGGCGATGGCCGAAATTCCCATCGTGGCCGTCTACGCCTATGTCCTGCTCAACGAGCGGCTGGGCGTCGATCAGACTATCGGCGCGGTGTTGGTTGTGATGGGCGTGCTGATGCTCACCCGGCGGCGCGCGAAACGGACCGTGCAGTAGGAGATTTTTCTGAAGACAGTGGTGTAAGTTTTTTAATTATAGGAGGAAACGATGAAAACGATTCTTAAGAGTGCGAAAGAGACCGTGGTGATCAGTCCGGAAGAGCCGACGCGCCTCATCGGCGAGCGGATCAACCCGACGGGGAAGAAGCGGCTGGCTGCCGCGTTGAACGAAGGCGATCTCTCGATCGTCAAGAAAGAGGCGGAGGAGCAGGTCGCCGCCGGGGCCGATATCCTGGACGTGAACGTGGGCGCGGCCGGCGTGGACGAGGTCGACCTGCTGCCCAAGACGGTGCGCCTGGTGATGGAGACGGTCGACGCGCCGATCTGCATCGATAGCGCGGACCCGGAGGCCCTGAAGACTGCGTTGGCTGTCCATCGGGAGATGGCGCCGGAGGGTAAACCGCTCATCAATTCCGTCAACGGCGAGGAGGAACATCTGGAGGTGATCCTCCCTCTGGTGGCTGAATATAACGCGGCCGTCATCGGCCTGACGATGGACGACGACGGCATTCCCACCGATGCGCAGAAGCGTTTCGCGGTCGCGCAAAAGATTGTAGAGCGGGCCGAGGCGCTGGGCATTCCCCGGGAGGACATCGTCATCGACTGCCTGGCCTTGACGGTGGGCGCCGATGCGCAAGCAGCCGTCGTCACGTTGGGGGCGATGAAATTGGTCAAGGAGGAGTTGGGGCTCAATATGACGCTGGGCGCCAGCAACGTTTCCTTTGGCCTGCCCGAACGGGAGGTCATCAACTGGGTCTTCCTGGCGATGGCGATACAGAATGGCCTGAATTGTCCCATCGTGGACGCGGAGAAGGTGCGCCAGGCTATCTTGGGCTCCGATTTGCTCCTGGGCCGCGACGATTACGCGATGCGCTACATCAAGGCGTATAAAAAGCGCCTGAAGAAGTAGGTTCGCTGTAAAGAGGCTTCGTTTTTTGGTTGCGTCATAGTGTGTTAAAATAGGGCCAGCGAGATCGCATCTCGCTGGCTTACTTTTGTCAGGGATGGAAATATGTCTATTGCATTAGGGATTGATACCGGCGGCACTTACACCGACGCCGCCCTGGTCGATCACGAGACCGGCGCGCTGTTGGCCGCGGCCAAAGCGCTGACCACCCACCGCGACCTGGCGGTGGGCATCCGGGGTGCGGCGGAGGCGGCCTTCGATAGAGAGGATGTCGCGCCCGGCGACGTGCGCCTGGTGGCCCTCTCCACCACGTTGGCGACCAACGCCAGCGTCGAGGGGCGCGGCAGCCCGATCTGTCTCCTGCTCATCGGTTACGACCAGGATCTGTTGGAACAATACGGTTTCGAGCGCGAACTGGCGACGCCTAACGTCGTTCACGTGCGCGGAGGACACGACGGCGCCGGCGACGAGGTCGAGCCGCTGGATGAGGCGGCCGTCCGCGAGGCGATCCTGGCCTACCGCGACCAGGTGGAGGCTTTCGCCATCTCCGGTTATTTCAGCGTGCGGAATCCGACCCACGAGCGGCGGGTGCGCGCGCTGGTGCAGGAGCTGACCGATCTGCCGGTCGCCTGCGGGCACGAGCTGACCACCCGCTTGAACTCGGTGCGCCGGGCGACGACGGTGGCGCTCAACGCCCGCTTGATCCCGTTGTTGCAAGATTTGACGCTCACCATGCGGCGGACGTTGGCCGAGCTGGGGGTCGATGCGCCCCTGATGGTGGTCAAGGGGGATGGTTCGCTGGTGCGGGCCGAATGGGCGATGCTGCGCCCCATCGAGACCGTCCTCTCGGGGCCGGCAGCCAGCGTGATCGGCGCGTGGCGACTTTCCGGGCGGCGCGATCTCTGGGTGGTGGACGTGGGGGGCACGACGACTGACGTCGCCATGTTGCAGGATGGCCGGCCGCGGATCAACCCGGAGGGCGCACGGGTCGGCCGGTGGCGGACGATGGTCGAGGCAGTGGACGTGCATACCGTGGGCTTGGGCGGCGATAGCGAGGTGACGGTCGGCGGCGCGAGTCTCGTGGACAGCGACGGATTGTCGATTGGCCCCAGGCGGGTGGTCCCGCTCTGTCTGTTGGCCTCGCAATATCCCCAGGCGCTGGAAGAGCTACAGCGCCAGGTGGACGAGGAACGAGCGCACGATCTGGCGGGCCAATTCGTGTTGGTCCAGCGACAGGTCCGGCGCGCCATACCGCCCGAGGATCGGGAATTGATCGATTCCCTGGTGGACGGGCCGCAGTCGCTGATCGCCCTGACAGACCGGGGGCGCTACGGTTTTCTGGTGCGACGGCAAATCGAGCGCCTGGTCGACCAACAATTGGTTCTGCGGGCCGGTTTTACGCCCACCGACGCGCTCCACGTCCTCGGTCGATTTCGACCGTGGCGCGTCGAGGCGTCGATGTGTGGGGCCAGGCTCCTGGCGCAACGGGCGGGCCTCTCGCCGCAGGCGCTGTGTGAGCGGGTGACTGCCGGCGTGTCGGATCGCGTGGCGCGGGCGCTGGTCAGCAAGGCCTTGGGCGACGAGGGCGTCCCGCCGGATTGGCAAGGGGAACCGACGGCCCGCGCCTTCTTGACGCGCGCCTTGAACGGCTCCGGGGGATCAAGTCTGGATTGTCGCCTGACGCTCAAACAGCCCCTCATCGCCATCGGCGCGCCGGTCGAGGTCTATGCGCCGCCCGCCGCCGAGCGCTTGCATACCGAACTGATCATCCCCGAACACGCTGACGTGGCGAACGCCCTGGGGGCCGTGGTCGGCGGCGTGGTGCAACAAATGCGCGTGCTCGTTCAGCCCCTGGATGGGGAGCGACGGGAATTTCGCGTCCACCTGCCCGATGGCGTGCATGATTTCGCGAGCCTGTCGGAAGGCGTCGCCTACGCCGAGGAGGTGATGCCGGAATTGATGGAGAGACAGGCCCACCGGGCAGGCGCCGAGCAGGTCGAGGTGCACGTGATGCGCCAGGATCGAACGGCCCCGGTCAAAGGCGCGTGGGGGAAGCACATCTACCTGGAGACAGAGCTGACGTTCACCGCCGTGGGACGCCCCGGTCTGGGAAGCGCGCCAGCGCAGTAAGAGTTGATAGGAGCGCCAGCATCCTGCTGGCAGCATTTTGCCTGGCATATCTGGCATATTGAGAGGATCGTGATGGATATCGCAGCGCTCAAACGTAAAGCCGCCGAACGGGCGGTGGATTTCGTCGAATCCGGCATGGTGGTTGGTCTCGGACACGGCAGCACGGCTATATTCGCCCTGCGCCGCATCGCGAAAATGTTGCGAGAGGGGCGACTTCGGGACATTCTGGGTGTACCTTGCTCGTCCCAGGTCGAGGACGACGCTTATCGCTTGGGTATTCCCCTGACCACGCTGAACGAGCTCCCGGTGATTGACCTGACCATTGACGGCGCGGACGAGGTCGACCCGCGCTTGAATCTCATCAAGGGGGGCGGCGGCGCGCTTCTGCGTGAGAAAGTCGTGGCGCAGGCCAGCCGCCGGGAGATCATCGTGGTGGATCAGACGAAATTTTCCCCGACTCTGGGGGCGCAATGCTCAGTTCCGGTCGAGGTTATTTCTTTCGGTTGGCGCGTCCAGGCCGCCTATATGGAAAGCCTGGGGGCCCGTCCTATCCTCCGCCTGCGAGATGATGCGGACGCCGATCCAACCCTGGGGCGACATGCGGGCGCCTCTTTCACGACCGATCAGGGCAATCTGATTCTCGATTGCCATTTTGGGCCGATTGAAGAGCCGGAAAAACTGGCGGCGCAGCTGGACAGGCGGGCCGGTCTCGTCGATTATGGCCTTTTCCTGGGCCTGGCGACCGACGTCATCATCGCCGGGGAGGCGGGGATACGTCACTTGAAGCGAGGTGAGCGCTATGATCACGATTGAAGCATCGATTCTCTCGGCCGACTTCGCCCGTCTGGGCGAGCAGGCCCGCGAGGCGGAGGCCGGCGGCGCCGACGCCATCCAGATTGACGTGATGGACGGGCGTTTCGTGCCGCCCATCACCTTCGGCGCCGGCGTCGTCCGAGCGCTCCGCCGTTCGGTCGATCTGCCGCTGGACGTGCACCTGATGATCGTCGAGCCAGGCCGTCACCTGAGAACGTTCGCCGAGGCGGGGGCCAATCGCCTTATCATCCATCAAGAGGCGACGCAGCACATCCATTACGCGCTCAAGTCGATGCGCGAACTCGGCGTTGAGGTCGGCGTCTCCATCAACCCCGGCACCTCGGCGCTCGTTCTGGAGGAGATTCTGAGCATAGTCGACGTGGTGCAGGTGATGACGGTCGATCCTGGCTGGGGCGGTCAACCATTCCTGCATAGCCAATTGGCAAAGATCCGTCAACTGCGGCGTATGATTGACGAACGCGGTTTAGACGTCTTCATCGGCGTCGATGGCGGGATTGACGAGGCGACTGCCCCGCTGGTGGTCGAGGCCGGAGCCACGATGCTGGTGTCTGGATCGGGCGTCTACAACGATAGGCGATCGGCGGCCCAGAACCTCGCCGCCCTGCGCGCCAGCTCAACCCGGGCGATGGAGCGCAGGAAGCGCCCCCGCTCGTCGGGCGGCGGAAATGGTCAATTGACCGGGTAACTTGCATCCTGGCCTCCCTGTGGTATAGTGAGCGCGTATCAAGCATCAATAAATCATTTTAAGGAGAGTGAAGATGTCTGCTTTACCACCCCCGCCGGAACTAAACCCGGCCGCCAAGAAATGGATGCCGGTCTTGATCATCGGCATTCTCGGCCTGTTCGGATCAATGGCGATCTACTATTTTACGCCTACCCTTTGGACCCTTGACTTGATGATGATGCTCGTCATCGTCTTCTTCATCACGATTGGCTATCACATCAGAATCATCCGCGGCGTTATGACGCTCGTCATAATCTATCTGGCCACGGGGTTTTCGGCGATGCTTTACCGCAACGTCGCTCCATACGTCGGCGCTTTGCTGAGGGTGTTCGCCCTTGATCTATCCGCCTCGGTCGAGGACGGGGCGACGCGCGGCGACCTGGCTTTGACGTTTATGTTGCTGGCGTTCGTCTTCTGGTTGATCCTGGAAATTCTCTCACGTATCTTCTCGGAGGATACGAAAATCGCCTCAATAGGTGTATTGGACAACCTGGGCGGCATCGTGGTCTACTTTCTGGTCGGTGTGTTGGTCGCCGCACTGCTGTTCAATGCCATTGGTTATGGCCGGTCGCGCAACCTGCACAACGTCGCCGGGCTGCGCCGGCCGTTTAACCAGGTATTGTATCTCTTTTACAACGCGCAATCCTTCTGGTTTGGCCGTAATCCACCGCCGCTCTATATCTACGATTTGAATGTACGCTAAACACCTGTCTACGTTAGAATTCGCCAAAATTTTAGACCGCTTGAGCGATTATGGTAGTTTCTCCGCCGGGAAAGAAAGGGCGCGCGCGCTGGAACCGGCGACTAACGTGCACGAGGTGCGTTGGCGGCTGGACACGACTGGCGAGGCTCGCGCCTTGCTGGAGACGGAACCGCAGACGGCGCTGGGCGGCGCGCACGATGTGCGTTCCCAGGTGGAGGCGTCCAAGCGCGGCGTGACGTTATCCCCACAGGATATTCTCGACGTGCGAGACACCCTCGTCTCTGCTCGCACCCTTCATCGCCGTCTCACCCGCCTGGAAAGTCAATTTCCCAATCTATTCCACATCGCCGCCCGCATCTTGGTCGATTCGGGCCTGATCAACGGGATCAATCAGTGCCTGGATGAGCGGGGCGCTGTGCGAGACGACGCCTCGCCGGCGTTGGCGCGCATCCGGCGTGAAACACGCATCGCCCACGACCGGTTACAGGATAAACTTCAGCACATCGTCAGCTCGTCGCGCAACGCCAAGTATCTCCAGGAGGCCCTCGTCACGCGCCGGGAAGATCGTTACGTCATCCCGCTCAAGGCCGAGTTCAAGGGTCGCATCCGGGGCATCGTCCACGACGTCTCCGCCTCCGGGGCGACGATCTTCATTGAGCCGTTGGCGGCGGTGGAACTCAACAACGCCTGGCGCGAGTTGCAACTGGAGGAGCAGCAGGAGATCCAGCGTATCCTCTCCGCGTTGTCGGCTATGATCGCCGATCAAGCGCTGGAGATCGGGCAGACGATTGAGGCGCTAGCCGACCTGGACCTGGCCTTCGCCAAGGCGAAATACGCCGATGACCTTGACGCCTCCGCGCCGGAGATTGTACCCTTCAGACGGCGTTCGAGGGGAGACGAGGGGAAAAATCCAGATCCCGCCAACAACACACATGCTACGGTCCGCCTGCTGGGCGCCCGCCATCCGTTGCTCGATCCCCAAGACGTCGTCCCCATCGACGTCGACCTGGACGATGAGACCCACGTGGTCGTTATCACCGGCCCCAACACCGGGGGGAAGACGGTCAGCCTGAAGACGATTGGCCTGTTGACGGTGATGGCCCAGGCCGGTTTGCACATTCCGGTCGAGGAGGGCTCGGCGCTTTCGCTCTTTGATGCGGTCTATGCCGACATCGGCGACGAGCAATCTATCGAGCAGAGCCTATCGACCTTTTCATCTCACCTGACGAACATCCTGTCGTTCCTGGACCGGGTTGACGAGCGCAGCCTGGTGCTGTTGGACGAATTGGGGGCCGGCACCGATCCGGCTGAAGGCGCCGCCCTGGCCCACGCCCTACTGGAACATTTTCGCGCGCGCCGCTCGACGACCTTCGTCGCCACCCACTATCCCGAGTTGAAATCCTACGCCCAACTGACGCCCGGCGTCCGCAACGCCAGCGTCGAGTTCGACCCGGAGACGCTCAGCCCCACCTATCGGTTGAGTATCGGCCTGCCCGGTCGTTCCAACGCCTTCGCCATCGCCCAGCGATTGGGCGCGCCGGCCGAGATTGTCGATGAGGCGCGGGGCATGGTCTCGTCGGATAGTCTGCGCACGGAGGATATGTTGGCCGATATTCACCGCCTGCGCCTCCAGGCCGCCCGTTCTCGGGACGAGGCGAACGCCGCCCGTTCCCAGGCTGAGCGTTTGTCGCGAGAACTCCGCCAGCGGCTGGATCACATCGACCAGGAGCGGCAGGCGCTGCTCGATCAGGCCCGCCAGGAGGCGGCCGATGAACTGGCGTCGCTGCGCACCGAGGCGCGGCGTCTGCGACAGCGTATGCACGCCGCTGCCGCCCCCCTGGACGCGGTCTCCGCTGTGGAGGAAGAGGCCTCCGCGCTGGCCAAAGAGATCGCGCCCGAGGCGGTGGAGGATTCGCTGCTCGATACGCTGCCTGACGTCGAGCCTTCGCGACCCATTCGCCCCGGAGACGCGGTCTTGGTTCGGCCTTTGAACGCCAATGGGCAAGTGCTGGACGTGGACGCCGACGAGGACGAAGCCGAAGTCCAGGTTGGCCCGGCCCGCACCCGCGTGAGTCTGAAAGCGTTGGAACTGCGGGAACCATCTCCCCAGGAAGAGCGGGAGGAGCCAAAATCCACGCCGGTCCAGCGACGGGCTCCGTCGCCCGGTATGCGGCTGGATTTGCGCGGTTGCACCGTGGATGAGGCTCTGCTCCGCCTGGATCAACACCTGGACGCTGCCTTTCGGGCTGACCTGCCGTGGGTGCACATCATCCACGGCAAAGGGACCGGCGCCCTGCGCCGCGCGGTGCGCCAACACCTGGGCCATCATGCTGTCGTGGAGACCTACGAATCGGCGCGAGAGCGAGAAGGCGGCGCCGGGGTCACGATTGCCAAGTTAGCCGGTCAGTGAGAGCAAACCTGAAGGGAAAAGTGAGATTTACCACGTCGAAGGCGAGGGGCACCACCTTCAGCTTCTACTTGCCCGCCCTCCCAAAGTGAAACGAAGGAGAATCAAATGTCAAAAATTCAGCTTGAGGTCTGGCTGTACGGGCCGGTCGCTCAATATGCCGGAGAGGCAAACCAGGGCAGT
>DAOTUC010000008.1:0-21577 GCA_034437315.1 Anaerolineae bacterium | reverse complement strand
GACAAATGTTGGGATCGCTTTAATTACTCCCCATATCTGGTTATAGAACATTGATACCCGCTAGATATAGAGGGTGCAGAAGGCTATTCGATTCATAGACTTTTTTACCCCTCGAATCCGCGTAGAGCCCAAATACTTTGAGCATTGTTTGTAGTGTGTGCGCTAGGCAGCGGCGCTAGGCAGCGGCGCTAGGCAGCGGCGCTAGACAGCGGCTTCAGCGCGCTTTTACGGCGATAAATCGCCTACTACGAGCTTGGCCTCGAATGAAATGAAAAACACCTACATCAATCAGGCGTATCAGTCAAATAGCAATTAAGGAGAGATGAACAAATGGCGCATAAAAATTATCCGATCGTCGTCGTGGGTGGAAGCGCGGCTGGTTTGACTGCCGCGATCACGGCCCGCCGGCATTATCCCAGTAAGGACATTCTCCTGGTGCGCAAGGAAGAACAGGTCTTGATTCCTTGCGGCATTCCCTATATCTTAGGCACGGTGGGAAGCCCGCAGAAGAATTTGATCCCCGATGCAGCGCTCGACAAGAACGGCATTGATCTGCTCGTCGCTGAAGCGGTGGGCATCGATCGAGAGGAAAAAGTCCTCCAAACCACCGAGGGGGACGTGGGTTACGAGCGGTTGATCATCGCTATCGGATCGCGACCCGCTATGCCGCCGATACCGGGTTTTGACCTGGATGGCGTGTACCCGGTGGTTAAAGAGGTCGAATACCTGAGCGACTTGCAAGAGCAACTCAAAAACAGCAAGGACGTAGTCGTCATCGGCGGCGGTTTCATCGGAATCGAGTTCGCCGACGAGATCAACAAGGCAGGCGATAAGCAGGTCACCATCGTCGAGATGTTGTCTCACTGCCTGGCGCTGGCTTATGACGACGAGTTCTGCGCCGAGATGGAGGATGTGCTCGAATCGCGCGGGGTGAATATCCGTACTGCTTCCAGGGTGGAGAAGATCGCGGGGAATGGTAAGGTCGAAAAGGTCGTCCTATCTAATGGCGAGGAGATCAAGGCCGACCTGGTGATCGTGGGCATCGGCGCTGTGGCGAACGTGGATCTGGCCAAGGAGGCCGGGTTGCGCATTGGTCTGACCGGCGGCATCGCGGTCGACCGGACGATGCAGACGTCTGACGAGCACATCTACGCCTGCGGCGATTGCGCCGAGAAGATCTCCTTCTTTGGCGGCCGGCCCTCACCGTTGAAACTGGCCTCCATCGCGACGTTGGAGGCGCGCATCGCCGGGGCCAACCTCTTTGGCATCCGGCGCGAAAACGTCGGCACGGTGGGTGTGTGGTCGACGGCCGTGGGCGACCACGCGCTGGCGACCGCCGGGCTGACCGAGCGGGAGGCTAAAGAGCGGGGTTACGACGTGGTCGCCGTCACGATCCAGGGGCCTAATCGCCATCCCGGCGGCATGCCCGGCGCGGCCGATACGAAAGTGAAGCTGGTCTTTGAGCGGAATTCCGGCGTCATCCTAGGCGGGCAGGTATCGGGCGGGCCGTCGGCCGGCGAGATCAGCAACATTATCTCTGCCTGTGTGCAGAACCGTATGCTGGCCGAGGATATCGCGATGTTCCAGACCGGTACCCACCCCGCGCTGACCGCTTCGCCTATCGCCTATCACATGGTGAACGGAGCTGAGATGGCGATCAAGCAGATGCGGGTGTGTGTGGAGTGACATTAGGACGAAAAGAAGCGAGTGAAGGAGGTGATACGTATGGGTCGAGGTAGAGGAGGTGGACAAGGCGGCGGAGGCCGCGGCGCAGGCCGTGGGCCGGGCCGAATGGGCGGCCCCAAGGCCGCCGGGCCGGGCGGTGATTGCGTCTGCCCCAATTGCGGGCATCGAACGCCGCATACGGTGGGCCAACCCTGTTATCAACGAAAATGCCCTGAGTGCGGCGCGCAGATGGCGCGTGAGTAAACGTTAAAGCCTGTGTTCCTCCCGAAGCGCCTGATCCTTTGGGAGGAACACTTATCAGTTAGTCGAGTAATGGAGTCAGTTTATGATCGTGACAGTAGCGAGCGGCAAGGGCGGCACGGGTAAGACCACCGTCGCCGTCAACCTGGCGTTGAGCATCGGCGCTGAGCTCTGCTCAGATCTGCTGTTCCTGGATTGCGACGTGGAAGAGCCTAACGCCGGTCTCTTCCTCAACCCGGTCATCGAAGAGCGGCGTGAGGCCGGTCAGATGATCCCACAGGTCGATCTGGAGACCTGCACCTACTGCGGGCGTTGCGCCGAGGTGTGCCAGTTCCACGCCATCACCGTCGTCGGGGAGAAGGTGCTGGTCTTCCCCGAACTGTGCCACGCTTGCGGAAGTTGTAGCCTGAATTGTCCCACCGGGGCGATTCACGAGGTGCTGGACGTGATCGGCGTGATCGAGCGGGGGCGCGCGGCGTCGGCGGGAGAGGGCAGTATCGAATTCGCTCAGGGCGCGTTGAACGTGGGCGAACCGATGGCCGTGCCCATCATCCGGCAGTTGAAACAATGGTGCATCCCGCCGGAACCGGGCGAGCGGGCCATCATTCTGGACGCCTCACCGGGCACGGCTTGCCCCGTCGTCGAGAGTATGCAGGGGGCGGATTTCGTGCTGATGGTCACCGAACCGACACCCTTCGGATTGCACGACCTGCGTTTGGCGGTGGAGGTCGCCCGCGACGAGTTGGGTCTGCCCGTCGGCGTGGTGGTCAACCGGGACGGGGTAGGCGACCGGGGTGTGGACGATTACTGCGCCGCCGAATCGATCCCCATCCTGATGCGCATCCCGCTGGACCGGCGCATCGCCGAGGCCTACTCGGAAGGGACGCCGCTGACGACGATTCAGCCGGCCTACCGGGGGCGTTTCGTCGAACTGTGGCAGCGGATTGCTGAGCTTGTGGAATGAGGCGGCGTGAGACTGAAGAAGGAGATGTGATATGTGTCAAGCAGACGTTTACCTGGGAGATGAGATCATCGCGAAAGATGTGATCGGCCTGGAATCGGTCGATGAGGGCGTGCGTCTCGCCGCCTTTTTCGAGGAACCTCAGATCGTACCCGGACGGATCCGGCGGATCGATTTTCTCAAGCATCAAGTGTGGTTGGATCCTCTGGAAGAAGAGAAGGAGTGAAGCGTTATGAAGGAAATGGATAAACTACGGGTGCTGTTGCCCCATTGGATCGAGCACAACGGCGAGCACGCGGACACGTTCCGAGAGTGGGCCGAGCAGGCTGGCGCGGCGCGGGAAGCGCTCCTGGACGCCGCCCGCCTGGTGGATGAGGCCAACGCCCGGCTGCAGGATGGATTGGCGCAGATCGGCGGCCCGTTGGCGCACGAACATCATACTCACAATCACCATCATCACCACCATGAATAGGGGGCGAGCGTGAGACAACTGGTCATTCTCAGCGGCAAGGGCGGCACCGGCAAGACCACCGTCGCGGCGGCGTTGGCCCACCTGGCCTCCCGCGAACTCGCCGTCGTCCTGGCCGACGCCGACGTGGACGCGGCTAACCTGGAATTGGTGCTCGACCCGGATAAGTTGGAAACGCACGACTTTATGAGCGGGCAATTGGCCCTCGTCGATCCGGAGACGTGCAGCGCCTGCGGCGTCTGCGCCGAGGTGTGCCGCTTCGACGCCGTCATCCCAGGCGACGAGGCGTATCGCATCGACTCGCTGTCCTGCGAAGGGTGCGCCGCCTGTTTCTACCAGTGTCCCGAAGAGGCCATCCGGATGGAGGAGCAGCACGCCGGGCAATGGTTCCGTTCCAATTCGCGCTTCGGGCCGCTCTTCCACGCGCACCTCTTCGCCGGGCAGGAAAACTCCGGCAAGCTGGTCACGTTGGTCAAACAGCAGGGACGTCTGCTGGCCCTGGACACCGGGGCGGCGCTGTTGCTGGTCGATGGGCCGCCGGGCATCGGTTGCCCCGTCATCTCCGCCAGCGCGGGCGCCGACGTGGCGCTCCACGTGGTCGAACCGACCGTCTCCGGCGTGCACGATTTAGCGCGCATCATGGCGACGACCGATCATTTCGGCGTGCCCTCGTTGGTCGTGATCAACAAGGCGGACCTGAACCCGGCCCGCGCCGACGAGATCGCCGCCTTCTGCGCAGAGCGCGAGGCGGCGCTCGTGGGCCGTATCCCCTACGATGACGCCGTGACCGAGGCGATGGTACAGGGGCGGCCGGTGACCGCCTACACCGACGGCCCGGTGACAGAGGCGCTGCGAGATGTGTGGGAGCAAGTCAAACAACAGATCCTTTCAAACGGCGCAGGAGGCCAATGATGAACGAGCAAGATGTGCTTCGCCAGGCCATTCTCAGCCGCCTCTCCACCGTCATCGACCCCGAGACAGGCGTGGACGTGGTGCGCATGCGACTGATTGAGGATCTAGAAGTGAACGAAGATGGCTTCGTGCGCTACACGTTTCGCCCCTCTTCCCCCCTCTGTCCGCTGGCTGTATCGCTGGCCCTCTCGATCCGCCAGGCGGTGGGAGAGGTAGCGGGCGTGAGCGGACAGGAGATTGAGGTCCTGGGATATGTGGGTGCAGAGGAGCTAAACGCCTTATTGCAAGAATAGGTGAAGGGAGATTAGAGGATGCCTACGCATAAAAACCGCTCTCTCGCCTGGCCACTGTGGATGACCTTGCTAACCGCGCAAATTGCCTTGAGCCTTTTTCTGTACAATTCTGCCGGAAACCAAGCGCTTCAGATCGTCGGTTGGATCATTGGAGCGAGCGCTGGCTTTCTGGGCGTGTGGCCAATCATCACGCTGCGCAGAAAGGGAGAGTCGCCGTCGGGAAAGAGTTACATCCATACAACAGTGCTCGTGAACAGCGGGATCTACGCCATCATCCGGCATCCCCAATACCTATCGTTTATGTTGTTTAACCTCTTTCTAATGCTCATCGTGCAACATTGGTTGATCGTGGCTATCGGCATAGCCGCTATCGCCATGGCTTACACGGGGATTATGCCCCAGGCAGACCGCGCTAACGTCAAAAAGTTTGGCGCTGCGTACGAAAGCTATATGCAAGAAACGCCAGGCGTGAATTTGTTAGCCGGGATCATCAGGTATTTGCGCCGTATATGGTAAGGGTGTGTTTCAAATGCTTTGAGCACTGTTTGTAGTGCGTGCGCTGCTAGGCAGCGGCGCTATCAGCGCGCTTTTACGGCGATAAATCGCCTACTACGAGCCTTGCCTCAAATGAAATGAAACACACCCATAGACAAGAAGTGCTGAACGAGATGGAAAAATGACCCAAGTCCTCACAGATCAAATGATCGCCTTTGGACCGGTGCCTTCCCGGCGCCTGGGACGCAGCCTGGGCGTCAACAACATCCCGCCCAAGATATGCACCTATTCTTGCATCTATTGCCAACTGGGGCGCACCATCAAGATGCAGATTGAGCGCCGCCCGTTCTACGAGCCGGAGCAGGTCGTCCAGGCGGTCGAGGACAAAGTCGCTCAGGCGCGGGACGCTGGCGAGCCCATCGACTACCTCACCTTCGTGCCCGACGGCGAGCCGACCCTGGACGTCAATCTCGGGCGCGAGATCGCGCTGTTGCGGCCTCTGGGGATCAAGATTGCCGTGATTAGCAACGGCTCCCTGATTGGACGCGAGGATGTGCGCGAGGATCTGATGGAGGCAGATTGGGTTTCCCTGAAGGTTGATGCTGCCCAGGAAGAGATCTGGCGGAAGATCGACCGGCCCCACGGCAAGCTGCGCCTGGATTCGATTCTTGATGGCGCGCTCGAATTTGCGCCCGCGTTGGAACCAACGCGCGCGTTGGAATCAACGCGCGCGTTCAAGGGAGAACTGGCGACGGAGACGATGCTCATCGCGGGCGTCAACGACGGCGAGGCCTGTCTGCGGGACACAGCCGATTTTCTGGCCCAATTGCACGCCAACCGGGACGGCGCTGTCGCTTATCTATCCATCCCCACCCGGCCGCCGGCGGAGGAGTGGGCGACCGCCCCGACCGAACAGGCCATCAACCGGGCGTACCAGATTTTCAGCCAGCGCCTGGAGCGGGTGGAATATCTGATCGGGTACGAGGGCAACGCTTTCGCGTTCACCGGAGACGTCGAGCATGACCTGTTGAGCATCACGTCGGTTCACCCGATGCGAGAGGACGGTGTGCGCGAGTTCCTGGCGCGGGCGCGGCCCGAGCAGCAGCCAGAGGCGAGGTGGGCCATCGTCTGCGACTTGATCGCCCAGGAGCGCCTCGTCGAGATGGTATACGAGGGATGCAAGTTTTACGTGCGGAAGATTAGTTGACCCATCGGGAAAGATATCTTCAGCGTTCTGTGGGATGAATGATCAAGTCAATCGGTTTATTCTACTTCTCCGGGACAGGCAACACACAGGTCGTCGCGGCGTTGCTCAAAGAGGCCTTCGAGCGGCGCGGCGTTGACGTCACAACGACGCGGATCGAGCAGGCGCTGAAAGAAAAAGCCGGATTTGATCCCGATGCATATGACCTCGTCGGTGTGGGCCACCCCGTCCACGGGTTTGACGCGCCGAGAATCCTCTACGATTTCATCGCCGATCTCATCGCCCCTTCTCCCGCCGTTGAGAAAAAGCGGGCTTTCATCTTCAAGACCGCCGGCGACTTCTCCTCAATGAATAACGCCGCGTCCAAGACGGCAATCGAGTGCTTGGAACGCAAGGGCTACGACGTGTTTTACGACCGCATCATCTGCATGCCCAGCAACTGGGCTGTGAAATACGACGACGCTTTCTCCAAGCAACTCTACTGCGCCGCCGTCGCCAAGATGGCCCACATGGTCGATGACATTCTGGCGGGGCGTGAGAGATCGCTGAAGGTTGGGCCAATCTTGCGCTGGGGCGTGCGGCTGCTCTCCCGAGGCGAGGACTGGGGGGCGCGGAAGTTTGGCAAAGGGTTGCACGTTACCGATGCCTGCGTCGATTGCGGCTTCTGCATCGAGAATTGTCCGACCGGCAACATCCGCCGCGAGAGCGGTCGGATCACGTTTGGGGGCGATTGCCTGTGGTGCATGCGCTGCATCTATGCTTGCCCAAAACAGGCGATCACGCCGCGCTTCGCCAAATTCTGCGTGCTTGAGGACGGTTACGACATCCAGGCCATCATCCGGGACACAAGCCTCAAGGGGGATTTCGTCACGGAGGAGACCGAGGGATTCTTCGGGCGTTTCCGTGAGTACCTGCGCGACCCGGAGTTATAGATGTGGGTTTTCGTGGCACGTCAAAAGCTACGCAGCCAGACGATGTAAGGCAAGTTTCCATACTCGCCGCCTACGTTTTCCCGGTGTTTTGCTGATTTGCTCTCAATGCGGTGATAGAGTATAATCATCTGTGGCATCTCGTCGCTGGTGATTTTATTAGCATGTTCATCGTGGGTAACTCCTCAGTCTGGATCGCTAATAGCGTCTCATAGAGCATTTCACAAAGGCACACGGAGCAGGGAAGATTTTTATGACCTGCTCCGTGAATCTATGCGCCTCTTCAGTGGTTCTCTGTGTTCAAACAGCCTGAGCAATCTACCACCGTGGAAGGGAGATATTCTTTGTCGTCTGTTCATACCATTTTGTTGGTGGAGGGAAGAAAACCTGCCTCAGACTACTTGGCCCCTATATTCGATACGAAGGACGAGTTTGAGATTATTGAGGCGCGCACCCGAAAGGAATCATTGGCCCAGATAGATGCGCAGAATCCACACGTCATCGTGTTAGATTCTGCTTCTATTCGGTTTAGCGTCCGGCGTTTTTGCAATACGTTAGAGGATAAAGCGCTTGAAATCCCCATTCTGATGTTGTCCCCGCAGGGAGAGAAACCGGATCGCCTGGTGAACGTGCGCGCTCATTTGAATTACCCCTTCACCGACAAGAAATTGATTGATCGGGTTGAACAGCTGTTGCCCGTCTCAGATGATGAATTGATCGAGATCGGCGATTTAACCCTCAATATGAAGCGACAATGTGTATCGCGCGCCAACGTCGAGACCCATCTGACGCCTAAACAGGCCCGACTCCTGGAGGTGTTTATGCAACACCCAGGCGAAACCCTAAGTCGAACTTATCTGATGAAGCAGGTGTGGCATACAGATTACATGGGCGACACCCGCACACTCGATGTGCACATCCACTGGGTACGCAAGGCGATTGAGGAGGATTACCGATCGCCGGTTTATCTTCGCACAATCCGCCGCGTTGGCTATTGTTTCGATGTGCCCGAACAGGAATCCTCCTAGACGCGATACCCAAATGGAAGGCTATCCATCAGTCGGACCGGCCGCAGCGCCAAGCGCGTTTCTCGCCCCGGGGATTCCCTCGGCGGTTGGGCTCTACCCGGCGAAGAACACAGGCATGAGCCAGAGCGGCGATCGTGCATTCAGGTTTGCCCAAATTCCACTTTGTGGTACAATCTAGTTCGGTTAAATACACACGCATCCCGACCCAAGAAATTGTGCCAGGCGACAGCCGCCCGGTCTTTCGAGGGGATGACGGATGCGGAGGACATAACATAAACTAAGGAGGTATTCAATGGCTGTTGTTTCTATGAAAGCGCTCCTGGAGACAGGCGTGCACTTCGGACATCGCACCCGGCGTTGGAATCCAAAGATGAAACCCTTCATCTTTACAGAGCGCAAAGGTGTGCACATTATCGACTTGCAGCAAACGGTGGCTGCGCTTGATAGGTATCACAAATTAGTACGAGATATGGTCTCCGAAGGCGGCGTCATGCTCTTCGTCGGCACAAAGCGGCAGGCCCAAGAGACTATCGCTTACGAAGCGGAGCGTTGTGGCATGCCCTACGTCAATCGACGGTGGTTAGGCGGTACGTTGACCAATTGGCAGACGATTCGGCAACGTATCGACTACCTGCTCAACCTCGAAGCGCGTCGCGATCGAGGCGATTTCGAACGCTTGACGAAGAAAGAAGCGCTCGGTCTGGAGCGCCAGATCGATAAACTCAATCGGCGGCTGGGTGGAATTAGAGAGATGCGGGATACCCCCGATATGCTCTACATCGTAGATATCAATCGCGAGGAGACCGCGGTGCTCGAGGCGAATAAGTTGGGCATTCCGATTCTGGCCGTCGTGGACACCAATTGTGATCCCGATTTGATTGATTACATCATACCGTCCAACGACGACGCAATTCGAGCGATCAAACTGCTGACCTCCAAGGTGGCTGACGCGGTACTGGAAGGCCTCGCCCAACGCAAGGCGTATGAAGAGGAATTGCCAGAGGAAGAAATCACGGTTGAGGATGAAAAATACCTGAGCGCGGCGACCTTGGCCCGATTGAAAGAATTGACTTTCGAGGACGCCGATGAGACTGCGGCCGAGGCAGAGGCTGAGGCCGAAACCGAGGCCGTGACTGAAACCGAGACCGCAGCCGCGCCAACGAGCGACGATGCGCCGGAGGCGGAAACAGCGGATGAGTCTGTCGAGCCGTCGGAGGCGGAAGAGACGGATGAAATCGCGGATGAGTCTGCAGCTGATCCTGAGGCCGGCGCTGAGGAGTCACCTGAGAGCGAGTCGCCCGAAGCGAATCAAGAAACGGAGACGGCATAACCCCTTCGGCGCCATGTCCCGGCTGAGCGGGGTGAGTTCGTCAGACAGATAGCTTTGATGCGCCAGCGCGGCCACAGATGATGAGATGATTGACGGCGATTGATTTAATACGATACGCCCTCGTGATCGAGGGCGTATCGATACCACATCGAAAATTGGGGAGGAGTACAGCGTGGAAATCACGACAGCAATGGTTAAAGAACTTCGCGAGTCGACGGGGGCCGGCATCTTGGATTGCCGCAAGGCCCTGCAAGCTTGCGAGGGAGATTTTGAAGAGGCGACCAAACGCTTGCGCGACAAAGGCCTGGCGGCAGTCGCCGAGCGGTCCGACCGGCAGGCGGCCGAAGGGGTGTTGGAGGCTTACGTCCATCCCGGCAGCCCGGTGGCCGTGCTGCTAGAATTAAATTGCGAGACCGATTTCGTGGCCAGCACGGATGATTTTAAAGATTTGGCCCACGATTTGGCGCTTCACATCGCATTCGCTGCGCCACGTTACAAGACGCGGGAAGAAGCGCCGGAGGCCTTGATCGAAGAAACGCGCGATATCTATCGCGCCGAGGCCCTGAATGAAGGCAAGCCCGAACACATTGTAGATCGCATCGTCGAAGGGCGCCTGGAGAAATTCTACGAGGAAATTTGCCTGATGGAACAGCCCTTCGTCAAAGATGAGGATAAGACCATCCAGGCAGTCATCGACGACGTGCGGGCCAAACTCGGCGAGAAAATCATCTTGCGCCGCTTCGTGCGCTACGAACTGGGCGAATCGGAAGCGGAAGCGTAGCCGCGCCAGCGGCGCGAACCATCCCCTCGCGAGATGGCTTGCGAAAGGCGAAATCGGATGGCTATAACCAAGTTTAAGAGAATCTTGCTCAAGCTAGGAGGCGAATCGCTCGCCGGGCCTGGCGGTTTTGGGATCAGCCCCCACATGGCGGAGGAAATCGCCGCTAAAGTATCCGCAATGCGCGACATGGAGATCGAAGTCGTCATCGTCCTGGGGGCCGGGAATATATGGCGCGGCCGCGATGGATTGGTGCACGGGATGGATCGCGCGACCGCCGATCACATGGGGATGCTGGCTACGGTGATGAACGCCCTGGCCCTGGCCGACGCCCTGGAGCGAATCGGCGTCACGACCCGCGTTCAGACCGCTATCGAAATGCGAGCGATTGCGGAGCCTTACATTCGCCTCCGGACCATTCGACACCTCGAAAAGGGGCGCGTGGTCATCATCGGCGGCGGCACAGGAAATCCCTATTTCACGACGGACACGGCCGCAGCGCTTCGGGCGATGGAGGTGGACGCCGACCTGCTGATCAAGGCCACCAAAGTCGACGGCGTCTATTCTGAAGACCCGCACGAAAATCCTGATGCGGAGCGTTTCGATCGCCTGAGCTATATGCGGGCCCTGGAAATGCGCGTCGGCGTGATGGATGCGACGGCGATCTCGTTGTGTATGGAAAATGACCTGCCTATCATAGTGTTGAATCTCTGGCAGCCGCACAGCTTGGAGCGCGCCGTCGTTGGCGAAGCAATTGGCACGTTAATTTCTGGATAACTGTGGTGAAAATATGATCAAAGACCTACTTCGTGAGGCAGAAAACCGAATGCGTAAAGCGGCCGACGTCCTGGCGTCTGATTTGCGGGCGATCCGCACCGGTCGGGCGTCGCCGGCGCTCATGGAACGGGTGATGGTCGACTATTATGGCGCCAAAACGCCGCTTAATCAGCTGTCTGTCATCTCTGCGCCAGAACCTCAATTGCTCACCGTCCGCCCCTATGACCCCGGCTCGCTGGAAGATATCGAACGGGCCATTCTAAAATCTGAATTAGGACTCACCCCATCCAACGATGGCCGGATTATTCGTCTTCCCATTCCCCGCCTGACAGAAGAGCGGAGGCGCGAGTTGGCGAAGGTAGTTCGTCAGCGGGTGGAGGAGGGAAAGGTCGCGTTGCGAAATATCCGCCGCGAGACTCTGGACGATTTACGCGATTTCCAGAAGGACGGATTGGTTTCTGAAGACGACTTCTACCGGAGCAAAGACGACCTGCAGGATCTCACCGACCGATACACGGAGCGAATGGAAGAGATTAGCGAGCGCAAACAAAAGGAAGTTCTGGAAAGCTAAATTTTGCTATGCCCCAAGATCCATCGGAAGACCGCCAATATCCGCCGTTAGACCGAGTGCCGCAGCACGTGGGCATCATCATGGACGGCAACGGTCGTTGGGCGCGCGAGCGCGGTTTGCCCCGTTCGATGGGTCACCGGGCGGGAACGGAAAATCTACGCGTCGTGTTACGGGCGGCTGTGGCGTTCGATGTGCCCATTTTGACCATCTACGCCTTTTCTACCGAGAATTGGGGCCGCCCGGAGAATGAAGTCGGCGCACTGTTATCCATTCTTGAGCGCGTCTTGGATCGAGAGTTAGCCGAATTACACGCCGAGGGCGTGCAATTGCGGCACGTTGGACATCTGGAGCGCATCCCCTCTCCCCGTATCCAAGAAAAAATCATGGACGCCGTCGAAATGACCAAGGATAACGACCAGTTGATTCTCAACGTGGCCTTTGATTACGGCGGACGAGCTGAATTGGTCGATGCAGTGCGTCGTATCATCAGGGATGGTATTCCCGCTGAGCAAGTGGATGAGGAGACGATCAGCCGTTACTTGTATACAGCCGGCCTGCCCGATCCTGATTTGATCATTCGCACAAGCGGCGAGATGCGAATTAGCAACTTCCTCATCTGGCAAGGGGCATACGCCGAGCTTTATGTGACCTCTACCTACTGGCCGGATTTTGACAAACAAGCTTTCTATAAAGCTTTACAGGATTATTCTCAGCGTGATCGGCGCTTTGGTCGGGTGTCAGACTAAAAGACTACAAATAGCCTTCTCGCGCTTACAACGCTCATCGGGAGACTATCCACGTAAAATCTGTGCTACGCCAGCGTATCGTTATCTCTCGAAACTTCTCAATCTGTGCTTACACGTACAATTACAGCCCTAATTCTAACCCCTATTGTCATCTATTGTATCTACCTCGGTGGTTGGCCTTTTCTCGCCCTGGTGTTACTCTTGTTGACGTTGGCCGAATTGGAATTCTGTCAATTGATGGGGCGGGACGGCTTCCGCCCGATGCGCCTCTTTGGGGTGGGCATCGTGTGGCTTTGCCTGGCGGATGCTAAGCTCGCCTCGCCCGATCTGTTAAGGGCTGGGATCCTTCTGGCGGCGCTGGGTTCCTTGACCTGCCAACTCTGGCATCGCCAGGGATCGCCGACGGCCGACTGGGCGTTAACCGTGACCAGTGGGTTGTACGTCGGGTTATGCGGCGCTCGTCTGGTTAGCCTTCGAGACCTGGAAAGCGGCCTGCTATGGACGCTGACGGTGGTGCTGTCCATCGCTCTGGCCGACTCCGGGGCGTATCTCTTCGGCCGGAAGTGGGGCAAGCGCAAGTTATGGCCCTCACTGAGCCCGGGCAAGACCTGGGAGGGATACCTGGCGGGCATTATCTCCGGAGGCGTGGGGACAGCGTTTTTGGCTCAAGCATTGTATTTGAGGATGGATATGACATCTTCACTCAACGCCCGGTATGGCCTGGGGTTGGGGATTTTGATCGCCACGCTCGCTCCGCTGGGCGATTTGGCTGTCTCGATGATCAAACGACAGGTAGGCGCCAAAGATAGTGGGAAGCTTTTCCCCGGCCACGGAGGCGCGCTAGATCGCGTGGATAGCGTCCTTTGGGCGGCTGTGATCGGTTATTATTACGTTCGTCTGCTGACCGGCTAATCCCATTGCGTAAATTGAGCGAGAACTGGACGTCGGTCGTTCCTTTTGGGTGCTGATTGATCAGGTTAGGGTCTAACCAATAGAATCCTTGCACAGCGGGCAAGAATTTGGCGGTCAATGGTTCCCCTTTTTGGCTCTGGTTCTGCCAGGTTAGGAGTAAAATGAATAAAACACGACAGGTCCGAGATATTTATCATAAGGGTGTGATACTCTGCAAGCCGGACGCCCCCTTGCAAGAAGTGGTCAGGGTGATGGCGGATACGGAAGTCCACGCTGTGATGGTCGCCGAAAAAGAAGGAGATCCCCCATTGGGCGTCATCTCGCACACCGACGCGATTGCGCATTATGGCGAGAACATCGCCGCGATCCAGGCGCGGGATGTGATGTCGACCGACGTGATCAGCGTCTTGGAGGACGTGACGGTGGATGAAGCAGCCAAGAAGTTACTGGAGAGCAAAATCCACCGCTTGTTGGTTATTGATCAGGAAGGACGTCCTTTGGGCATTCTTTCGACGACAGACATCGTCCGCGAGATGCGGGGCACCCGTTGGGTGTGGTATCTCGATTGAGACTTCCGAAGTCTGGAGTCGGTTCTCTCCGACAGGCTGCCGGCACGCAAAATGATGCGTTCCCGGACGCGCCGGTCACCTTAAGTCCAATTATTTAATATGCCCTGAAGAGTGTCTTAAATAATTGCTCTGGCCGCCGTCCCGGGGCGCTAATCGGCCCGAGGACGGGCCTCTGAGCGAATTTTTTAATAGTCTCTGAATGGCAAGCAAGATCTGCGGACAGACCACGTCTGTCCGATCCATAAATTTGCCCCGATTTATGGGGGCGATTTCCATTCGATTTTTCCTCGTTCCAATCCCTTGCTTGGCGCAAGGCATTGATTAACTTTGCTAACCCCTCTCAACAAGCGGATAGGCAGTCGCCTCCGAGGACTTCGATTGTCCCGCTTTTGTTAGATATTTAGAGAGTCTTAAATAATGGCTCTGGCCGCCGTCCCGGGGCGTTAATCGGCCCGAGGACGGGCCTCTGAGCGAATTTTTTGATAGTCTCTTTAGGCATTTGAGAGTTCCTTCAAAGGTGCCTTCTCAATAAACCGAGGGCTCGTTCGTAGTAGGCGCTTCAGCGCCCCTAAAAGCGCATTGAAGCCGCTGCCTAGCGCCGCTAGGTAGCGCGCGCATTACGAACAGATTCACCCCAAGTTATTGAGAAGATACCTTCAAAGCCTATTCGCTCAATCTCTCCTGCGGGAGGTTTAGAATGAACGTGTCGGGAGCCAAGCGTGTTGTACAAACTGGTGCGATGTTTGGCGTGACGGGTGAGTTAAATTGAACAAGGAGGTAAAGATGGATCGAATCATAACCATTGATCGACATATTATCGATCAACAGCGAGAATACCCACAGGCGACGGGCGCTTTCTCCGGCCTACTCTACGACATCGCCCTGGCAGCCAAAATCATCGCCCGCGAGACGACCCGCGCGGGACTGGTCGAAGTTCTGGGTTTAGCCGGCAAGGTCAACGTCCAGGGGGAACGACAGATGAAGTTGGACGTTTTCGCCAACGAGGCTATGATCCGCATGAATGGTTTTACCGGGCGACTGGCGGTGATGGCTTCGGAGGAAAATGCGGATATTATTCCGATTGATGAGCCTTATGATACCGGCAAGTACGTCCTCGTCTTCGATCCGTTGGATGGATCATCCAACATTGACGTTAACGTCAGTATCGGGACGATTTTCGGCATCTATCGCCGGTTGAGCGCGCCCGATGAAGCGGGTACGTTGGCGGATTGTTTGCAGCCCGGTCGAAACCTGATCGCTGCTGGTTATGTGATTTACGGGTCGAGCACGGTGATGGTGTATACGACGGGGCGCGGCGTCCACGGTTTCACCCTTGATCCGACGGTGGGAGAGTTCTTGCTCTCCCATCCCGATATACAAATGCCCCCCCAAGCCAAGTATTACAGCGTCAATCAGGCCTACGAACCCTACTGGAACGAAGGGGTTAGACGATACACGCGCTGGCTTCAGGGGTTAGGGGATGAGCCTGATAAGCCGACGCTCTCAGGCCGTTACATTGGCTCTTTGGTGGCTGATTTCCACCGCAATCTGTTGTCGGGCGGTGTGTTCTATTACCCCGGCAACGTTGATCGCCCACAAGGCAAGCTACGCTTGGTCTACGAGTCCATCCCATTGGCTTTCATCATTGAACAGGCTGGCGGCTATGCGTCGGATGGTCATCAAAGCATTCTCGATATAGAACCGGAGGGCCTGCATCAGCGAACGCCGCTTTTTATCGGCGATCGGGGACTGGTCAAACGAGCGGAGGCGTTCATTGCGCAATATGATGAAAAGACTTCCTAAAAACAGCCACAACCGCCTGGGTGAACAGGCTGTCGCTCGACTTCCGCAGTCTAAGAATAGTATGATCGACGAGTTAATTTTGAAGGGAATATGAATATGAATGAAATGGACATGGCATCTCTGGAAGCCAAAACTCTGGCCGAACTACGAGACATCGCGAAGGATTGGGATGTTTCCGGTTTCAGTCGATTGAAAAAGGAAGACCTCATTCTGCGTCTGTTGCGCGCCAAGGCGGAGCGAGAGGGACTTAGCTTTGGCGGGGGCGTCTTGGACGTGGTGGATAGCAGCAAAGGTTATCTCCGTTCCGAGCACTACAAACCCGGGGCAAAGGATGTGTACGTCTCCCAGTCACAGATCCGCCGCTTTGGATTGCGCACCGGAGATATGGTCGTGGGACAGGTGCGGCCTCCAAAAGAGAACGAGAAGTACTACAGCCTCCTGCGAGTTGAGGCGGTGAATGGGATAGACCCTGAGACGGTCAAGGGACGCCCCAGGTTTGAGACCCGAACCCCCATCTTTCCGGATGTGCGTTTTGAGTTGGAAGTTTCTGGGAATCTTACCGCGCGCCTGTTGAGCTTAGTCTCCCCCATCGGAAAAGGACAACGCGGGTTGATCGTCTCCCCGCCCAAGGCCGGTAAAACGACGGTCCTCAAACACATCGCGAACGGCATCGCCGCCAGCCATCCCGAAGTTCATCTGATGGTCGTGTTGATCGGCGAGCGCCCGGAGGAGGTCACCGACATGGACCGCTCGGTCGATGCGGAGGTTATCAGCTCCACCTTCGACGAACCGGTCAAGAGCCACGCCGGGGTAGCTGAACTGGCCCTGGCGCGGGCCAAACGGTTGGTGGAAGATCAGCGAGACGTCGCGATCCTTCTCGATAGCATCACCCGGCTCTCGCGAGCGTATAACCTGGTGGTCCAGCCCAGTGGACGCACGCTCTCCGGCGGCCTCGATCCGGCGGCGCTCTATCCGCCCAAGCACTTCTTTGGCGCGGCGCGTAACATTGAGGAAGGCGGAAGTTTGACCATCATCGCCACCTGTCTGGTCGATACGGGCAGCCGTATGGATGATATGATCTACGAGGAATTCAAGGGGACCGGCAATATGGAGCTCCACTTGAGCCGCAAGCTCCAGGAGCATCGTGTCTTCCCCGCTTTTGACATCGAACGATCGGGGACGCGCCGGGAGGAATTACTGATCAATCAGGAGATGCTGCAAACTATCTGGGTGATGCGCCAACGTTTCCTGGATTCTCACAGCTCTGGTTATAGTATGACCCAGTCGATGCAAGAATTGCTGCGCCTTCTCCGACAAACCAAGACGAATGAGGAGTTTCTCAACCTGTTCGCCCGTATGGCGGAGATGGAAGGGCGTTAAACGCTACGCGCCCCGGGGTCTACTTCGGTATCCGCTGATCCAAAAATTCACGAATCGCCTTCGCAACGGCTTTTGCTCGTTCGAGCATGACCATATGCCCCGCCCCGTCGAGGATGACCTGCTCCGCTCCTGGAATCGATTCGGTCAGGAAGTGAGCGTACTTGACCGGCGTCATTTGATCGTCAACGCCGGTGATGACGAGGGTGGGCGCGGCAATCTCCCCCAGCCGATCCATCACGTCGAAATGGTCGCAGGCGATAAAATCGCCCAGGACGACGCCGGGATCCGTCTTTCGGAGCGACTTCCGCCCGATCTCAACGAGCGCGGGCGGCGCTTCCGGCGACCACGCGAAACGGGTGATGAGATCGACGCTCCCCGCAAAATCGTCGCGAATCATCTTTAGAATCCTGGGGGAGACCCGTAACCGCGCGCCGGCGCCGACCAATGCCAGTCCGACGACCCGATCGGCGCAGTGCAGCGCCAGCGTCATCGCGATGGCGCCGCCCATCGAATGGCCCGCGACGACGGCCCGCTCAATGCCGACGGCGTCCAGGAACGCCCGCGCTGCTTGCGCGTAATCGGCGATGCGTTCGCACCCTTGACCTTCCGAACGCCCGTGCCCCGGCAGGTCTATCGTGTAGACAGTCGTCGTGGGCAGACGTCTCAACTCGCCGGGCCAATGCAAGCGGGAACCGCCGGCCCCGTGGATCAGGATCATCGGGGGAACGTCTTCAGGCCCTTTACACCGGGTGTAGTAGATTTTTCCCCGCTCAATTTCTGCATCAGGCATCGTTAATCTCCTTCTGGACTCGGGGTTGTGGGCAACGTGTCTAGCGTTCGACCTCGTAGCGCGAGCCGCATCGCCTCTCGATCGTCCCACGGATACTCAGTCGCGCCGAAGCACATACTTTGCTCGTGGCCTTTGCCGCACGCGATGACGACGTCGCCCGCCTGCGCCATCCGGCATGCTTTCAAGATCGCCTGACCCCGATCGGGCGTGCGCCACAGGTCTATCCCCTCCCGTTTTCCTTCCGCCTGGGCGGCGGCTGCGCTTTCGGCCATGATCTGCTCCAGGCTTTCGGTGCGAGGATCCTCGGCGGTGATGATGACGAGGTCGGCCAACCGCCCGGCGATGCGGCCCATCATCGCCCGCTTTTCCCGGTCACGGCGTCCGGCGCATCCAAAGACGACGATGACGCGACCGCGTCGCTCTCCCCCCTGGCCCACCATCGTGCGGCTCGTCTCCAGGGCGCGCGCCAGTGCGTTGGGCGTGTGGGCGAAATCCACAATAGCGAGAAAATCCTGTCCCGCTTCGATGCGCTCCATTCTGCCTGGGATCTCTTGCAGCGCGGCGACCCCCTGGACAATGACGGGGATCGGGACGCCCAGGGCCAGGCCGGTGGAGAAGGCCGCCAGGATGTTGCTGACGTTGAATGCGCCGACCAACGGCGTCTCAATCGTCGCCTGGCCCATCGCGGAATGAACCGTGAAGCGCGTCCGATCCGGCGCGAAGTGCACGTCGCGGGCGGAGACGTCAGCCGCGCCTTCCAGCCCGTAAGTGATTCGCCGGTCGGCGGGTATCGGGCTGAGGTAGCGATAGGAGTCGTCGTCCCGGTTGAGAACGGCGATCTTGGGTACGCCTGGTTTGCGATAGGCGTCGGTCAGGCTGCGGAATAGGCGCGCCTTGGCCTGCTGGTAGGCTTGCAGCGAGCCGTGAGCGTCCAGGTGCTCGTGGGTGATGTTGCTCACGACCGCCACGTCGAAAGCGCACCCGCTCACCCGGTGCTGGGCCAGGCCGTGGGAGGTGACCTCTAGCACGGCCTGGGTCGCGCCCGCGTCGACCATTTGCGCCAGGTACTTTTGCACGTCTGGCGGGTCTGGCGTGGTGGTATGGAGGCCGGTGTCGCTTTCCTCCGCGCCGATGCGGGCGTTGACGGTGCTAACCATGCCGCTTTCAAATCCGGCCGCTTGCAGGATGTGGTAGATTAGGTTGACGGTGCTCGTTTTCCCGTCGGTGCCGGTCACGCCGATCAGCGTCAGTTTATGCGAGGGGAAATCGCGCCAGGCGGCGCACAACCAGGCCCAGGCCTCGCGGGCGTTGGGGACGCGCAGGTAAGTGAAAGCGCCGTCTGGTTGGAGCGGGAGGTCCGCCGCGTCCGGCTCTCCGACCACGACCCGGGCGCCGGCCTCGACCGCCTGCGGGATGAAACGAGCGCCGTCCACGTTGACGCCGGGGATGGCGACGAATAAATTGCCCGCCCTCACCTGGCGCGAATCGACGGAGATACCGCTGATCGGGACATCGTCGCCAATTTGCGCCAGCACAGTGGGCAGCGCTTGGGTCAGTCGTTTGAGGTGACGGTCTGGCATTGTTAGCATCCCTCCCAGGTGATGTGCGCCGGGGATTATACCCCTATGGCGGGGAATAAGCAAGGGATATTGCTGGGCGATTTGAAGGGCGGGTTATTGACATCCATTGTCAGTCTGATATAATCGCCTCAGGCTGTTTCTCTTTGGAGGTTCGGGAGGGATTTCGGGCGGCGCTCGTCGATTTGCTAGATGTGGGGATTTGTCAATCTCCTTCTCCTTGGTGAGACTTCCAAAGCCTGAATTTGGTGCTCTCTTAAACTATCCTGAGATTTGTTCTCACTTCGATTCCCTGCCCCAACTGATCTAGACCAGCTAGAACAAAAAAGAGACCCCTTACAATCCAGGCGGCCCTCGCCATCAAACCGAGATACTGCCGACCTTGCGGGCGATACTCGACGAGGCGCTTCGGGCGCTCAGGCGTAGATAGAGGAGGCAACCATGGATAGACGCGCATTTCTGAAAGCAACCGCCGGTTTCGGGGGCATGGCGCTGCTGTCCCACCTGCTGGCAGCTTGCGAGAAGGTCGCCCCTTCTCTCCCGCAACCGAGCGCGACGCCGTCGGCGACGACTCGGCCAAGCGCTACGCCCACCGCCTCGGTCGAGCCGACGGCGTCACCTACATCATCGGCGACGACGCGCCCCACGGCGACACCTCGACCAACAGATGATAGGAGGAATTCGATGAGCCAGGTAGCCTTTGTCAAGACCCAGGACCGGGCGACCGGCGTCGCCAGAGCGCTGGACCTGCTTGATGTCGCCCCGCAGCGGGGCAAACACGTGTTCCTGAAACCCAACTATAACAGCGCCGACGCCGCGCCAGGCTCCACCCACAATGATACGCTCAGCGCCCTGGTGCGCGCGTTGCAGGGGATGGGCGCAGGTCGCATCACCATCGGAGATCGCAGCGGCATGGGCGACACGCGGAGCGTCATGGAACAGAAAGGCCTTTTCGAGATGGCCGACGAACTGGGCTTCGAGACAGTCGTCTTCGACGAACTGGACGCCGATGGGTGGGAACTGATGAACGTCGAGGACAGCCACTGGCAAGTAGGATTTCCCGTGGCCCGGTCAGCGCTTGAAGCCGACGGCGTCGTCCAGACTTGCTGCTTGAAGACCCATCGGTACGGCGGGTGTTTCACCATGTCGCTCAAGAACTCGGTCGGATTGGTCGCCAAATGGATGCCGGGGGAATCTTACAATTATATGCAGGAGCTTCACGGCTCACCCCACCAACGGCTCATGATCGCCGAGATCAACGCTGCCTATCAACCCGATCTCATCCTGCTGGATGGCGTCGAGGCTTTCGTAGATGGCGGGCCGGCTCAGGGCGAGCGAGTTGACGCCCAGGTGATCCTGGCCGGGAGCGACCGTGTGGCGATTGACGCCGTGGGAGTGGCGATTCTGCGCCATTTCGGGACTGCGGCAGCCGTCAGCCAGGGCCCCATATTCCGGCAAGAGCAGATCGCCCGCGCTGTGGAGCTGGGGTTGGGCGTGGACGGCCCCGAGAAAATTGATCTCGTCACCGCCGATCCGGAGAGCGAAGCCTATGCCGATGAGATCCGGCAAATCCTGCTCCAGGGATGAGATGGGGGCTACCGGTGATCATCTACTGTTTAGAGGAAGGGGAAAAGCGCTGGATCGTGGACATTGAGGCCTTTGAAGCCGAGGGTCACGTGTGGGAGGATGTACACTTCACCTCCTGTGGCTGTCTGCAGGGCCTGCTGGATGGGAAGATGATTTCTCTTTATCAACCTCCCGCTGGTTTGCTGTCAGGATGGGCCGAAAATAGCTCATAACCTGCGGGAGGTTTTTGGAAGTGAAAGTGTCGGGTAGCCAATTTGGACGAAACAGTTGACATTTTCGAAAAGTGGTGTATCATGATTGAAATTGTAACGAAAAGTAACGAATCGTAACTTTTTGAGGTCAAATGACGCCAAAACAGAGTATGACCACGCCGAAAATGACTCGCGTGACCGTCCGGGTGCCCAAGGCGACGTTGGCGCAGATTAACGAGTGGGTGAGCGCGCTTGGTGTGCGCCGTTCCCACTTTCTGGGCATCGCGTTGGTGAGCGGGGCGCGCTCCCTGATGCAAGCCAACGCGCCAGCCGACATTTCTGCTGAGGA
>DAOTUC010000007.1:0-5445 GCA_034437315.1 Anaerolineae bacterium | reverse complement strand
CTCGAAACTGGCCTTGGCCTGGGCGATAGTCTCTCCTGCTTTGTCCTTTAGCCCGGCCCGTACCACACCGGATTGATCTTCGTCTGGCTCGGCGGCTGCCTCCACCAGGATGGTGGCGCCGTCTTCGGTCTCGAATTGGATGTAGTTTGTCATTTCTATCCTCCTGTCATTATCGTCAAGGGTGACGACTCAGAGTGTCAGATTCTCATAAGAAGCCAATGAAAACCTCTAGCCTAGCGCCTTTGTCTTTATCGCTAATCGGGCCAATGGGTTCGCATACACTGTGTAGCTGAGCCACGTAGGATCGCCACCGTGGCAAATCTCCCAGTAGGCCAACCAATCCTGTCATCCAATCACTCTAAACCCATCGCCCGGAAGGCCGCATTCACCGGGTCCGAGAAGAAGATGATCTGCAACTTGTCTAGCACGTCGCTGGGCACGTCGGCAAAGTCGCGCTTGTTCTCCGAGGGGATCAACACCCGCTTGGCGCCGTTGTCCATCGCCAGTTGCAACCGCTCGGTCAGCGCGGGCACTTTGAGCAAGCTGCCGTGGATACTCATCTCGCCCAGCACCACCAATTGCTCCAGCACCGGCTTATCCAACAGCGCGCTGAGCATCGCGATGAAGAAGGCCACGCCAGTCTCGCTGCCTTCCTTCGATTGCATCAGATTCACGATCTGCACGTGGAAGTCGTACTCGGCAGGATCCTTGCTGATGCCGAGTTGGCGGCTGTGCCCGCGCAGGAAGGTATAGGCGGTCTTGATCGCGTCCCGCATTGCGCGCGACGGCGCGCCGGTGATGCGCGTGCCGCCGCGCCCCTTCAACGCCTGGGTCTCGACGCGGAAGATGGCGTGACGCCCCTGTTCCAGGTCAGTACCGATGGTGAAGACCACACCTGGATTCGGCTGCCCCGGCAGGATCAGCCCGCCGCCGCCCTGCTCTGGCACGGTGACGAAGGTCTCCTGGCGGGTCTCGTCGTCCAGGTAAGAGAAATTGACCGCCCAGTACTCCAAACCGCCCATCTTTTTCAACTGCTCCTTCACCCGCCGCCGCCCCTCCAGGGCCAGTTCCAGGTATTCCTGCACGTGATCCTTGCTGAACTCGCCGTCGGGGTGGAGCAGCTTGATCAGCCCAGAGACGGTCTTACGCACGGCGCGTACGTCCCGTTGGTTGAGGTGACTTCCCAGGCTGAAATGCCGGTCGACTGCGTCGCTGTAACTGGTCTTGCGCATCTCGCGCCACACCTCGGTGATGTAGTCGACCACGAAACCATAATGATCGCTCAGGTACTGAGGCTGCATCTTGCCCAGATCCCAGCCGGGCAGGTAGAAGTGGAGCCGGTCGATGAAGGCCATATCCTGCAGGTCGGGTGAGAGGGGCTGGAACAGGTGCGAGGTCTTGAGAATGCTGTCGATGTCGGCGTTGATGTTGCCGTTGTAGACGATGGAAGCGTCGGCCGGCACTTCCTCCTTGCCGCGGGAGAAACTGCCCGATTCCATATAATCCTTGAGAATCTGGATGCCGTTGGGGTCCTTGAAGCGCACGCCGGCTACCTCGTCGAAGGCCACCACGTCCCACAGCCCCACCAGGCCAATGCGCCCGGTGCCCAGGTGGATAAACAACTGGGCTACGGTGGTCTGCCCGCCGGAGACGAGGATGGCGTAGGGGGAGAGTTCGCGGTAGACGTAGCTCTTGCCGGTGCCGCGCGGTCCCAACTCAATCAGGTTGTAGTTGGATTCGACCATCGGGACCAGCCGCATCAGAGTGAGCAGTTTCTTCCGATGGTCTAGATCCGGGTGGGTGGGTTCCATCCCGATGGAGCGGATCAGCACGTCCAGCCACTCGTCGCGGGTGAAGTGGGCGCGGGCGGCGAAGAGATCGCTGAAGTCGGTGCTGGGCTGCTGGATCGGTTTCAACTTCTCGATGATGAAAGGGCGTGTCTGGCCGCGATGCTGGAACTCGGCGTCGTAACGCAGGTCAATGATGGCCCAGATGCCGCCGGCGAGCAGTTTGTCGTATTGACGCACGGCGGCCTCGCTGACGTTGACGTGTTTGACCCCCATATTGGTCAATTCGGCCCAGTACTTGTCCTCCGTTTCCACCAGGCGAACCTTGATCTTGTCGATGATGCGATGGGCGCCGGACTCGCGGGTGATCGACTTGATCTTCTCGCTCTCGTCGGCGCGGACGTAGTTGCGGCTGAGGGTATCCCGCACGTACTCCAGCCCCTGGGCGATAATCTCCGGATCGGTAGAGGAACAGTATTTGCCCAGCAGGTACTCCAGCACGTAGACTGGGACATTAAAGCCAGACTTGGTCTGGCGCACCAGGTCCTTGCGCACCACACGACCGGGAAAGTGGGCGGTCAGTTTTTCATCCAATGGATCCATCATCGGTGTATCTGTCATCCGATAAGCTGTATCATTCATAAAGGTTCACCTCAGATCAAAGATGGGGTACGAAAGCCCCTTGACGCCGCTGTAGGGTATGCTATACTCTGCTCATATACCTGCTGCGAACGCGAGATTAACCATTTCGGAGGTCGATTATGTCCCAGCCAATTGTCACGCTTGATGAGAGCACCCCCGGTCAACCCCGGCTGGTGGTCGAGATGCCGGCCGAGCAACAGGAGGCCATTCGGACAGCGTTGGCAACACTGAACAGGACTGGAAACGGATCGCGGATTCAGCGCATCGTATCGGAAGCGCTTCTGGCCGCGGTCGAGCAGCAATATTTCTGGACCCCAGAATGGCAGGCCAAGGAACGGGAGGCTGATGAGGCCATTGCCGAGGGGCGTGTGCGCACTTTCGACACGATGGATGATATGATCGACTTCCTCGACGAACAATAGAACTGCTTCTCCTATCATTTGACGTGAAATTTCAACCTACTGAACCATTCTGGAAAGCATACGCCAAGCTCCCCAAACAGGTAAAGGAAAAGGCCCGCTGGGCTTTTCGGCTTTTCCAGGAAGGGGTACAAGACCCACCGTTTCATCCTTCACTACGTATCCGCAAGATGCAGGGCTATCCCGGCATCTGGGAAGGACACGTGACCCGCGAATACGTCTTCACGTTTCACATTGAACAAGACCCCGAAACGGGCGAGACGATATTTGTCTTCCGCAACATCGGTACGCACGAGATCTACCGTAGCCCGTAGCATTCCCTCAACCTACAAATCCAGGTCGACTTGAAGCACCGCCGGTTGTTGAGCCAGCAACTCCCCGGTGACGGCGTCCCAAACGCGGATCGCAATCGCGTCGCCGACGGCTAACCCCGACGTCGGCGACAGCATCAGCGACATATCGACCGGATCCCGGTTCACCACCGCCTCCCACTCACGGGAGACCTGCTTTCCCTGGCGGGCAATGTCGACCTTGACCGACCGGGCGCGGCTGAGCAGATCCACACCCTGGGGTACGAGGCGAATCTTGAAGATCGCGTTGCGGATCTCCGGCCCGGTGACCAGTTCCAGCGTCACCTGGACGGGCCGCTCCGTGACCGATTGCCGCGCGGTGACGTGGGCGGTGACCAGCTCCTGGAGTGAGATCCCGCCGTGCATGAAATGATACGGCCCCGGCGTGACAAAGCAACCCACCCCACGCGGGAACCAGGCTGTCAGCCCCTCACTCCCGGAGACGGGCAGCGACGGCAGATCGGTCGGGGGCAGATCCTGCCCAATGAGAATGAGGTAGCGTTCCGCCTTTTTCAAAGCGCCGGGGGCATCGACGGCTGCCTTGTCGCTCTCACGGATGGTCTCACGCAGGAGGAAACCGTGATCGGAGATGATGTGGACCTCCTGGCACCCACAGGCCAAGAGGCGACGGACGACCTGCGCCAACCGGTCGAGCAGCGCGTCGAAGGCGTGCCACGCCACGGTCGCCGCCCCCTCGCCCACCGCGTCGATCTCGACCGAGGTGACCACGATCCAGGCGGCGTCAGGATCCACCTCACCGAGCGGGAGGGAGAGCCACTGGCCGATATCATAAGTGACGACGTGCGCCAGCTCCGCCTCCAGCCATCCCAACCGGCCGGCCCGGGCGGCGACGTTGCCCTCGAACCCCGGAGCGGTGATCGCCCACCCATCGGCGTAATCGACCTGGAACTCGGACCAGCGGGGGAGGAGCGCGGCCATTCCCAGCGGGGTGACCGACGGCAGTGGACTCAGGGCCGCGTCAATCGTGACCTGTGGCCCAGGTTGCAAGCGCTCGACAAGTTCCTGCCCCAGTTCGTAGCGCAGCGCATCGACCAGGACGACGCCGCGCCGGCCCTCGACCTCGCCGCTCCACAGATCGCCAACGCGGGGCGTCCATCCTTCCTGCGCAATTGCTTCACCCAAGCGAACGTTGATCGCTTCCAGGAAATCCTGGTAGATACGCCGGGTCCATTTGAGGGCAGCGTCGACGTGGCTCACTCCCTGGTCCATCTCGGCGCGGAAGCGGCGGTAGGCCCGGTCGACCTGCTGCCAGGCCTGGGTGTAGCGGCCGACGAGGGACTGGACCGTGGGGAAACGGGCCAATTCGGCCAGCGCGTCGTCGGCGCCGATGACGACCTCGGCCATGTGGGCCAGCGTCACCCAACCGGCGAGAGCGCCCTCCCGAGCCCAGAAGCCACGGGCGCGGCGGGCGAAGGTCTCTCGCTGGTCGCGGCAGAAGGCAATCGCCTGGGGCTTGTCTCCAATCCCGTCCAACTGCTCCCGCGTGCGCTCCCAGATCGCCCGTTCGGCGTTGAGAAATGCGCCGCAGGCCGGGAGTTGAGGCAGCGCCTTGACCCAGGCGGCGAGACCATATTGCCCGTCGATCGCGCGAGCCCGCCGGGCGAACGCATCCTTGAACATCTCGTCTCGCTGCCACGTCTGGAGGAAAGCGCGGCAGCGACCCCAATGCACCGGGGCCGGCAGGACGTCCCGGAACGGGAAATCGGGCGGTTCCCCGGCGGCGGCGTAGAGCTCGACCAGGCAGAGCGTGGCGGTGAAGCGGTCGGCCCATTGGTGCATAGAGGGAAGCGAAGCGGCCCAAGCGTCCTCCTCGCCTGTCTCAGGGGCTGTGATGCCGAATTGTTGCGCTGCCAGATCGAAGAAGGGGCTTGCTGCCTGGCGGGTCTGTAGCTCGGCCATGGTCTGTGCAGGAGCAGTCAGCAGGCGCAGGAGCAAGTCCTCAAAATCGGGGAGCAGGTGAGCCAATGCCGTCTCCAGGTTGACGATGCCGGTCCAGAAGGCCTTCCCCTTGCCTACCGAGGCCACAGCCAGGGCCGGCAAAAGAGGGCGAATCTGACGCATGGTGGCGTAATCCACCGGCGGCGCGGCGCCCGCTTTGTGGAGCACCGTCTCGATGGATGAGTCAAAGCGCCTGGCGGTGTAGAAGAAGGGACGCAGATATTCCGCCTCGCCTCGTTTTGAGGGCGATTCGCCGGGATCCAGGGGCAGGTAGACGACGAAGCGCTC
>DAOTUC010000006.1:0-38910 GCA_034437315.1 Anaerolineae bacterium | reverse complement strand
GACGTAGAGGATGCCCGGCTCGACCTCTGGATTTGCCTGCTCCAGACGCCACTGTGGGAATCCAAAATGGTAGGCGATGTCGAACAGGTTGTCGCCTGGCTGGACGGTGTAAACCTGCGTCGGGTGGCGGATGTGGGCGCGCGCCCACCGGGCGCGCGCCTGGTGGGCCGGCGTTTCCAGGGTTGTGAGCATCTCTTCGAGCGTGGCGGGCTTATCCAGGATGCGGGCCTCCCCCACTTGCGGCGCGACGTGCTCCAGCCACGCGGAGACGGCGGCGCGGTCGATCGCCAGGTCGATGTGGGTGGCGGCCGGATGGAGCGTCAGCCAACTGGCGAGCGTCTCCGCCGGGGCGGTGAACACCGCCCTGTAACCCACGGACGCCTCCCCGGTGAGTGGGTCGTCGACGACGAGTGTGAAGGGCTGCGCGAGAAGCGCCCGCGCCTCGCTGTAGGCCGGTTCCGACGTGGGGCGCGCCGGCGGAATCGAATCGATGGACAGGGGGATAGGCGCAAGTTCGCGGAGATGCGCAAATGCGACGCTCTCCCTGAGCGCCGCTTGCACCCGTTCCGCGCTGACCGCCAGGTCGAGCCGCTGTCCGGCCTGCCCGTCGCGCGCGTGCAATTGCCCGTCGGGGCCGATTTGCAACTCAGCGTCGACCGGCGGCGTGTCGACCTGTGCCGCGATCTCTTCCAGCCGGGCGGCGATCTGCGCCGGGTCGGCGGGCGTCACGTCCGGCGGGATGTCGCGCTCCTGCGTGCGGGCGGCGTCACGAAAACCCAACGCGAGCAAGGCCCGACGATGCCACGGCGTGTTCCGGCTGATCTCCAGCGCAGCGTCAACCATCTCGTCGGTGCGATAGCGCTGCCCGACCTCGGACCACCTCAGCCGCCACGTCTGCGTATCGGCGTGGATCGGCGCCTGAATCGTCTCCGGCGCGGGCAATTCGGAGCGTAGTTGGGCCTTCGCCTCCGTCGCAGACATCCCGCTCACGTCGACGCCCATCACGGTCACGCCGGGCAGGATCACACGTTGGCTTGTGGCAGCGAACCGCCAGGCCAATCCGACGAATCCGAGCGACAACAGCGCCGCAATCGTCGCGACGATAGCAACACGCTTTCCCATATTCCCCTCATTTCCATTCCCATTGATGGAGCGGGCGGACGTCGTGTGTCCGCAGCATCTTGCTGGCAGATATGCCGTCAAGATGACGCGGATGTACCGCCCGGTCCATACCTTACCCCGTATGATTGAGAAGATACATACGTCTTTTGCGTCAATCGAAATATACATCCTTGCGGTGTAGTTGTCAACTCTCCTCTCTCGCAGGTTTAGCGCAAAATAAACCGGGGGCTTGTTCGTAGTAGGCGCTTCAGCGCCCTTAAAAGCGCACTGAAGCCGCTATCTAGCGCGCGCATTACGCCCCAAGTTATTGAGAAGATACAAAAATCACCTGAGGGATTGTCGGTTTGTCCGGCTTAGGATAGCGTACTATAATATCAAGCGGGCGGGGTAATCTCGAAATGTGCTTTTTTGGGATTGGTCCTGTGAGCGCTGATCACTTTAACCGGTTGACCCATTGAGAAGTTGAGAAGAAGATGACGCCGCGATTCCAAAAGAAAGGAGGCGTATACTGTCGCCTTGACGACGGTGTACAGAGAATGATGAACAAAACAACGTATAAACGAGGGCTTTATTTCGAGGAGATTGAGGAGGCGTTCGAGGTGGAGACGCTGGCGCGGACTATCACCGAGACCGATGTAGTGCAATTCGCCGGGCTTTCCGGGGATTACAATCAGTTGCATACCGACGCCGAGTTCGCCAAGAGGACGTTATTCGGCGCGCGCGTCGCCCACGGGCTATTAGGTCTCTCAATCGCCAGCGGCTTGACTATGCGCTCTGGCTTTGTCGAGGGTACCGCGCAGGCGCTTACGAATATGGAGTGGAAATTCCGCAAGCCGATCATGATCGGCGACACCATCCGCGTGCGCGTCCAGGTCAAGAAAAAGCGGGAGATCAAACGGCTGGGCGGTGGATTCGTCTATTTAGACGTGGCGATCCTGAACCAGCGGGACGAAATCGTCCAAAAAGGCGTCTGGCAGGTGCTCATCAAGAGTCAGGAAAGTTAACCTGGTCTAGGTGGGGGAATCGGGGAGGCCATGCTCGCGCCAGTGCTCCACCAGGCGATTGATGCGAATGCGCTGGGCGCGCAACCAGCGCCGGGGGCCGAGGATGCGCCGCCCCATTTCCGGAGGCGCATCGGGTAGGCGGGTGAGGGTACCCTGTTCCACCAGGCGATCGAAGAGGGCCAGGAAGCGTTCCTCTAACTCGTCGAGGTCGAACGATTCGCCCCGTTCGTAAGTCTCCCGCGCCAGTTGCTCAATGAAACGGGACGTGTGCTTGATGAGCGTCTCCACCGGTTCCAACACGATTGACCATGCATAGATCGGGTCCAGGGGCATAGAGCCGAATTCCATCGGCGAGGGGGTATGTTTGCCGTTGGTTGATCGGGCGCTGTCGCTCGTCATAGCAATTTCCCTTTCCCTCATTCCCATCCACTGGCCCATCCACTGGCGGCGAATGTCACGGAGAGCAGCGTTTCCCGCTCCGCCGGCGTCATCGGGCGAGGGCGGGCGTAATCTTCCAGTATCGCGGTCAGAATTTCGGTGTTGATGTGCTTGCCGTCGTAAAAAACGTGGCGGTCGATGAATTCCTGCCGCGTTTCCAGCGATTGCATCTGGTCGAAGAACAGATTGCCCAGGCCGTAGTGGATGAACGCGCCGTCCACGAAGTCGAAAGCCTGCGGCTGATGGGCCTGGCTGCCGCTGACGATGACAGCGCCGAGTTCGGACAACGCGCGGAACTCGGCCCGTTGGGAGGCGGTCGGTTCATAACTGTAGGTCTCCAGGTATTGGAGGGTGACGATGGGGATGACGCCCTCTTGGCGCATTTGATGAATCTGCGGGCCGAGCTGTTCCGCCAGCTTGCCGAAATTGCAGGGCGCCGATCCGGGCAATTCCTCGGTCGCCCAATCGGATCGCGGCCCCGCAGGATTGCAGCCGATGAAAGCGAAGGTATGTGCGCCGTGGGTGATCGTCAACGGTTGTAACGCCTGTTCCACGTTCCACCCGCCGCCGTAGTATGGCAAATCGTGCGTATCGTACATCATCAGCGAGAGTTTCATCGCCTCCACGCCCCAATCGAGCAGGTGGTTGCCCGTCAACTCGACCACGTCCACGTCGATGTATTCCAGCAGTTGGAAATAGCCGGGGTCAGAACAGAAAACCATCGTGTAATAGTCGCCCGGCGGCGGGCAATCCTTGGCGAACGAGACCTCGTTGCTGATGTGGGTGACGTCGGCCTCGACGAGCCAGGGCAGGATGTCCTTGGCCGGATAGGTCACGCCGTGCCGCTGTATACGCATAGCCGTCGCCCGCGTCAGGGCGGTCACGCCGGTCAACACAACGACCGACATCTTGGCCGGGTCCCGGTTGCTCATACGTCGCCCTAGTTGCTCCTCGAATTTTGCCACGCCGCGCGGCAGTCCGGTCGCGCTCACGCGGATTTTCAGCGGGTAGGGTTGGACGTCGAGGCGCTGGCCCAGCACCGACACCCCGTCGATGTACAACACCTTCCAGCGGGGTTCCAGTTGATCGAAGGCGACGATGGCCCATGCTGGGCGGTTATTCCACGCCCGTTGAAGGATCTCTTCGGCGGCGACCGTTTCGACGGAGGCGGGAGCGGGCGGACCGAGCAGCGCGCTCAGAGTCGCGGACGTCTCGTCCGTCATGAGCAGTGCTTGCCCGGCGAAGGGGCCAGCTGGTCGTCCCGCCCAATGGCTGATGACGTGGGTCCACGTCACGCCGTCGGTGATGGTGGGGAAGGGGGCGACGAGGGCGTAGGTCCACTCCGCCAATATCGTTGCGTCGGCGTCGGTGGGGTTGATGCTGATCTGGATGTCGGCTTGCGCATCAGCCTGTACATTGGCCGCCCCCGGAGAAGCCTGTCGCGCGAACAGATCGGCGCGCTCGTCCAGGATGGCGTCAAACGTTTCCTTAACGGGGGCGGGCAATCCCTCTGGCAAGGAAACGGACACCGGCCATGCGGGGGTGGGCGTGGGAGACGGCGTGAGCGTGGGGGTCGGCGTCCAGGTGGGCGTGTGGCGCGGCGTGCGGGTGGGGGTCGGCGTGAGCTCGCGAGTGGGTTGCGGATTACAAGCGGTGAATAGCAGGCCGAGACAGGTCAATCCGACGGATAGCGCGAGGAGAAACGCGGCGCGCTGCATCCCCTTCTTGGTCGGTAGAAGCGCGGCGCCGGTTCTCAAGGCGCGGAGAAAGCTGCGTGCAAATGGGGGGCGTTGCATCAGCTTTGTTCTTCTACTTCCTCTATTCCCTCTTCGACTTCTTCTTCAAAAGGGGATGAGAAATGGACCCAGACCCAGGTATTAGGCGAACCCTCTCCGATGTACAGGCGGTTTACATCCTCTGGGACGAATGGATCGGCCCAATTGAAGAACCACTCGGCGTCCTGGGGAGACAGGTTGACGCAACCGTGGCTGCGCTGGAAACCAAAGGCGTTGTGCCAGAAAGCGGCGTGAATGGAATAGCCCCCGTGGAAGTAGAGCGACCAGGGGACGTCTTCAATGTAATACCAGGTAGGGCTGCCGTCTTGCGTGTCCGGATTGCTCATTTTGCCCTCGCGGATCTTGGCCCACAGCTTGTACAGGCCGGGCGGGGTCGCCGTAGCTGTCCGCCCGCTGGAAATGAGCGTCGCGTAGACCATTCGCTCTCCCTCGTAGGCGGCGATGGTCTGCTCGAAGAGATCGACCTCGATCCATTTGTCTCCCGGCTCAATCTCTTGCGGCGGCGGGTTCACGTCGACGCGGGAGACGTTCGATTGCTCGATCCATTGATCCGGCCCGATCAGGTACCAGAGTTCATCGCCCCGTTTTTCCTCGGCGAAGAGGGTGACGATCTGGTATCGTTGGAGCGGTTCCGCCGTTTCGTTCAACGCGCCCTGGGGCAAGATGGCGGGTTGCACATTCCACTGGTTAATCCAGGCGAAGGGGTGGGCTGGTTGTTCGGTGAGATAGAGTCCCCGGAAGTGAGAGGGATTGGCGAACGACAGCGCCTCGGCGATGATGAACTCGTTTTCGTTGATCTGGTACCATTCCTGTCCCTCGTATTCTACCTTGCCATCGACCCTGACCCACCAGTCGCCGGATAGCATCGTGCGGGCGGGCGGGAATCCCATCGCTGCCTGCATCGGGTGGGTATAGACGTCGAGGGGTAAAATGGTGACGTGCGCGTAGGTGTAGGGCAGGAGTTCCTCTTCATCGGCCTGGGGCAGTTCCAGGATCGGCAGTTCAGGCAGTGGATCGGGAAGGTGGATGGCGGCCATGCGATAGGCGGTCGTCCCTGGCCCATAGGTAGGGCATAGTTCCGGGTTGCGCCAGACGAGACTGGGCACACACACGTGGGAAAGGAGGTTGACCCGCGCCTGGGGGCGATCGGGGTCGTGTTCCGGACGGTGTGCGTCGAAAGCGCCGGCGATTTTCACATTCCCCGCCGCGATGACCGATAGAACAAATATGCAGATGAAGCCAATCGAAAGATAACGACGCATAATGCACTCCCTTTGGATGAAGCCTTATTTTAACATAAGTTTGGCGCGGCGTCCAGCATTGAGGGCCTCCCGGATCCCGCCCGGTCTTTACACATGGCGGCTTTCGTGTTATGCTACTGCCTCTCCAGTTCTTTTATGAACCCTTGGGAGGCAAACATGTATCGAGTTTTTGTGGTTTCCGATGGAACGGGTGGAACGGCCGAACAGGTCTTGAACGCAGCGCTGGCTCAGTTCGCCGGCGCGCCGGTGGCGATTGAGCGCCGTTCTGACGTTCGCACCGATGAGCAGATCCAACAAATTGTCGAGGATGCCGCCTCTGCCGGCGGGTTCATCGTGCACACGCTTGTCTCTGACGACCTGCGGGCGGTGATGTTGCGTGAGGGTCGGACGCACAACGTGGAGACGATTGACCTGATGGGGCCGCTTCTGGCGCGACTCTCTCAGCAATTGTCCGTCTCCCCGGCCGAGAAACCGGGGCTTTTCCGCCAGTTGAACGAAGAGTATTTCCGCCGTATGGAGACGATAGAATTCGCCTACCACCACGACGATGGGCGCCGCGTTCACGAGTTGGACCAGGCGGAGATCGTGCTGGTGGGCGTTTCCCGCACTTTCAAGACGCCGCTCAGCATCTTCCTGGCGTTCAAGGGCTGGTTTGTGGCTAACGTGCCCCTGGTGCTGGAGCTCAAACCGCCGAATGAGTTGTTCAGGCTGCCCCCGGGGCGGGTCTGTGGCCTGACCATCGACCCGGGTCGCTTGGCGGACCTGCGCCAGACGAGGGAACGCCATTTAGGGGGCGCGGGAGGCCATTACGCCGACCCGGCCCACGTTCAACGCGAGGTCGAGTACGCGGCGAACCTCTTTCGCAGCCAGAGCGGATGGCCGACCGTTGATGTGACCGACAAGCCGATAGAGGAGACCGCTTCGGAGATCCTGGCGGTGATGGGGGAAAAGTTGTTAACCTGTGAATGCGCCAGCGTTACGTCGCGGGTTTAACGTGGGTTGGGCGTATCTGCTCAAAAAGTAGGGGGGAAATGTTCGTAGTAACGGCTTTAGCCGTCAAAATGACCGCTGAAGCGGTTACTACAAACTAATCCGAATTATTGAGAAGATACGATTGGGCCCACTGTGAACGAGTAGGGGGAATGTCTGCCGCCGGTTAGCAGATGCGTGGGAGAAGCTCGCCCAGCGGCATGTCGATCACGCGCCGCCCGCCGACGCCAGTGCGGCCCAGCACCATCCCGGCGTGCTCCCCGGTGACGACGCCGATGCGGGCCGCCTCCCGCCCCAGCGGGTGACCTTTCAACGCTGCCAGCGCGACCTCGGCCTCGGCGGGCGGGACGAAGGCGACCAATTTGCCCTCGTTGGCCACCGTCAGCGGGTCGAAGCCCAGCATCTCACAGGCCGCCGCCACCGCAGGGTGTACCGGCACGGCCGATTCCTCGATCTCGATCCCGACCTTTGACGTGCCGGCCAACTCGTTGAGGGCCGCCGCCAGCCCGCCCCGTGTGGGATCGCGCAGGCAGTGGGTGTGCGGGGCGGCGTCCAGGAGCGCTTCGGTCAGGCCGTTCAGGGGCGCGCTGTCGGAGAGCAGTTCCGTCTCGAAGGTCAACCCCTCTCGCTTGCTGAGGACGGCGATGCCGTGATCGCCCAGGGCGCCGCTGACCAGGATCACGTCGCCGGGCCGGGCCCGGTCCGGGCCGACGGCGACACCCTCGCGCACGACGCCCACGCCGGCGGTGTTGATGTAGACGCCGTCGCCGTGGCCGCGCTCGACCACCTTCGTGTCGCCGGCGACGACCTGGACCCCGGCCTCGCGGGCCGCCTCGGCCATTGAGCGCACCACCCGCTCCAGCACCTCGATCTCCAGCCCCTCTTCCAGGATAAAACCGGCGGTGAGCCAGAGCGGTCGGGCGCCGCTCATCGCCACGTCGTTGACGGTGCCGTGGACGGCCAGGGAACCGATGTCGCCGCCGGGGAAAAAGAGCGGGCGGACGGTGAAAGAGTCGGTGGAAGTTGCCAGTCGTAAGCTGCCGGTCTGCCGGTTGTGAGCTTGCAGGTCGAGTTCTATCACGCTAGAGTCGGCCAGTTGGCGCAGGTGGGGGTTGTCCAGCGGCGCGGCGAAGATCTCGTGGATGAGTTCGTTCATCATCTGCCCGCCGGCGCCGTGGGCCATGCGAATGATTTTTTCCATTGGGATTTCCTTCGTTATACGTCAAGCGTCACCCGTCACGCATAACGCATGACGGGTGACGCAGGTGGGTCTGCCACGAGAGACAGCCGGTTCTCCGGTGAGTTACGTCCAGCGCTTACGCGCTCGTTATCCCTCCGGATGACCGTTGACCGCCTCGGCCCTGACGGCGCAGACTTTATACTCCGGGATCTTGGCCACGGGGTCGAGGGCCGGGTTGGTGAGGAAGTTGACGGCTGAATCAGGGTAATGGAACGTCGCGAAGATCAGCCCGGCGGGCACGCGGGTGGTCACCTGGGCCTTGGCCACGATCTCGCCGCGGCGCGAGGCGACCTTCATCATTCCACCGTTCTCGATGCCACGCGCCTGGGCGTCAGCCGGGTTGATCTGGATCTCGGCCTCCGGATACATGGCCTTCAGGTTGCGGGCTCGGCGCGTCATCTCGCCGCCGTGCCAGTGGTAGAGGACGCGACCGTTGGTGAGCATCAGCGGGTATTCCTCGTCGGGCAGTTCGTCCGGCGGGCTGTGCTCCACCGCCGTGAAATGACCCAGGCCCCGGCTGAACGCGCCGACGTGGAGGATGGGCGTCCCCGGATGATCCGCCGTGGGGGCAGGCCATCGAAGCTGCTCGCCGTCCGCCAATCGCTCGTGGGTGATGCCGCCGTAGATCGGCGTGAGCGCGTTGATCTCGTTCAGCACGTCGGCGGCCGAGGCGTAGTCCCAGCCAGCCCACGGCGCGTCCTCGGCCGGCGTCGCCGCGCCCAGCGCGATCAGCCGTTGCGCCAGTTGGGAGACGATCCAGCCGTCGTCCTTCGACTCGCCAATCGGCTCGATCGCCTGGCGCACCAATTGCACACGTCGCTCGGAATTGGTGAAGGCGCCGTTCTTCTCGGCGAAACTGCAGGCCGGGAAGACGACGTCGGCCAATTGCGCCGTCTCAGTCATAAACATATCCTGAACAAGCAGGAACTCTGTTCTCTCCAGGGCGTGGCGCACGTGATTCAGATCGGGATCGCTGGTCATCGGGTTCTCGCCGATGACGTAGAGGCAGCGCACGTCGCCCGCCTCGGCCGCGTCGAGCATCTCCGTGACGGTCAGGCCGACCTCGTTCGAGAGGGGCGCGCCCCAGGCACGCTCGAACTTGTCCTGGATGGCGGGATCGGTCACGGACTGGTAGCCCGGATAGACGTTCGGCAGGCCGCCCAGGTCGCAAGCGCCCTGGACGTTGTTTTGACCGCGCAGCGGGTTGACGCCGCCGCCCGGGACGCCCATATTCCCCAGCACCATCTGCAGGTTGGCGCAGCTCATGACGTTGCCCACGCCGACGGTGTGCTGGGTGATGCCCATCGCGTAGAGCAGCGCGCCCGGTCGATTTTCGGCCATCATGCGGGCCGCTTTCTCGATGTCCTCGACCGGCACGCCGGTGATCTCACTCGTCCGTTCCGGGGTGTAGGCCGCGACTGTCTCCTTGACCGCCTCGAAATTTTCCGTTCGTTCCGCGATGAAGGCCTCGTCGTGCCAGCCCTCGCGGATAATGACGTGCATCAGTCCATTGAGCAGGGCGATGTCGGTGCCCGGCTCGTGTTGCAGGTAGAGGTCGGCGTAATCGGCGATGTCGATGCGGCGTGGGTCGGCCACGATCAGTTTGGCGCCTCGATGCCGCTTGGCGCGTCGCACCTTGGCGCCGATCACCGGGTGCTGTTCGGTGGTGTTGCTGCCGATGATGAAGATACAGTCGCTCTCCTCGGTGATGTCCCGGATCGAGTTGGTCATCGCGCCACTGCCAAAGCTTGTCACCAGACCGGCGACGGTGGCGCTGTGTCAGAGCCGGGCGCAGTGGTCGATGGTGTTCGTCGCCAGAATCTGCCGCGTGAACTTGTTGAAGAGATAGTTCTCCTCGTTGGTGCACTTGGCAGAGGCCAGCAAGGCGAACCCATCGCCGCCGCTCTCCTCCTTTACCTGGGCGAACTTGTGCGCGACGGTCTCCAGGGCCGTTTCCCAATCGATCTCAATGAAGGTGTCTGGATCGATGCTTGGATTGTCTGCCGCGCCGTCGGCGTCGTAGACCTGCCACTCGCCGCTCTCGATCTTCTCCGCGACGTCGGTTAGCCATTGGGCGCGGATCAGCGGGCGTTCCAGGCGGTCGGGGTGGTGGATGAAGTCGTAGCCGTAGCGCCCCTTCACGCAGAGCGACATACCGTTGACCGGCGCGTCCTCGGCGCTGGTCACGCGCACGATCTCGCCGTCGCGCACGTTCAGGTCAAAGGTGCAGCCGACGCCGCAGTAGACGCACGTGGTGCGCACCTTCTCGACCTGGTTGGCGCGGCCCTTGCCGACGCTCATCTTGTCGTACAGCGCGCCGACGGGGCAGTAGGCCACGCACTGACCGCAGCTCTCGCAATTCGCGTCCAGCATCTCCTGGTCGGCGCCGGCGACCAGTTTCGTCTCGAAACCCCGGCTGGCGAAACTCCAGACGTCCCGGTTTTGAATCTCCTGGCACGCCCGGACGCAGCGCCCGCACAGGATGCACTTGTGGCGGTCGATGAAGATGAATGGATTGGGGTCGGGATCGATCTCGTACGAATGGCGAGCGCCGTTGTGCTCGGGCCATTCCACGCCGTAGTCGTAGACCAGGTCCTGGAGCACGCAGTCGCCGTTGGCCTCGCAGGTCATACAATCGTTCGGGTGATCGGTTAGCAGCATCTCCAGGATGAACTTACGCGTCGCGCGCACGATGTCGGTGTCGGTCTCCACGACCATCCCATCGTTGGCGGGGGTGGTGCAGGACGTTTGTAAGCCTCGCGCGCCCTCCACCTCCACCAGGCACATGCGGCACGCCCCGACGTTCGATAGGTCTGGGTGATGACAGAGCGTGGGGATATAGACGCCGGCCAACTTGGTGGCTTCCAGGATGGTGCTACCTTCAGGCGCTGTGATTTTTTGACCGTTGATCGTTAGTGTGACACTCATAGATTTCATTCTCCTCGGCTATTCGACGATGACCGCGTCGAACTTGCAGACATCGAAACAGGAACCACATTGAATACAGAGCGCCTGGTCGATCTCGTGCGCTTCGCGCTTCTCGCCCGTGATGGCGTCGACGGGACAATTACGCGCGCACAGTCCACAGCCGGTGCAGGCTTCGGGATCGATCTGGTAATGGAGCAAAGCCACACAGGTGCCGGCCGGGCAGGTCCTGTCCTCAATGTGGGCCAGGTACTCATCCTCGAAATGCATCAGCGTCGAGAGCACCGGATCGGGAGCCAACTGCCCCAGCGCACACAGCGCGCCATTTTTCATCCCGCGGGCGATGTGGCGGATTTCGTCGATGTCTTCCAACTTGCCCTTGCCGGCGGTGATCCGCTCCAGGATCTCCAGCATGCGCGTGCTGCCGATGCGGCAGGGGGGACATTTTCCGCAACTTTCGTCGCACACGAACTGCGTGAAGTAGCGGGCGAACTCGACCATGCAGGTGCTGTCGTCGGCGACGATCATACCGCCGGAGCCCATCACCGAACCGGCCTCTGTCAGTGAGTCGAAGTCGACCGGCGTGTCCAGGTGCTCTGTCGGCAGGCAGCCGCCCAGGGGGCCGCCGGTCTGCACCGCCTTGAACGCGCCGCCGCCCTGGATGCCGCCGCCCACGTCGTAGACGATCTCGCGCAGGGTGATGCCCATCGGCACCTCGATCAGTCCGGTGCGGTTGACCATGCCGGTCAGCGCGAAGACGGCGGTTCCGGGGCTGTCCTCGGTGCCCACGCTTTTGAACCAATCGGCGCCCATGCGGATGATGCGGGGCGTGTAGGCGTAACTCTTGACGTTGTTGATGTTGCTCGGCTGCCCCCAGAGGCCGGAGACGGCGGGATAGGGTGGCCGGGGCCACGGCTGCCCACGCTCTCCCTGGATGGAGGCCATCAGGGCGGTCTCCTCGCCGCAGACGAAAGCGCCGGCGCCCTCCTTGACGATGATGTCGAAATCGAAACCGACGCCCAGGATATCCTCGCCCAGCAGGCCGGCCTCGCGGGCTTGCTCCAGCGCGATGTTCAGACGACGGACGGCCAACGGATACTCGGCGCGGCAATAGATGTACCCTTGCTGTGCGCCGATGGCGTACCCGGCGATGATCATCCCCTCAATGACCGAGTGGGGATCGCCCTCCAGCACGGAGCGGTCCATAAACGCGCCGGGGTCGCCCTCGTCGGCGTTACAGATGACGTATTTGGGCCAGTTCTGCGTCTGCCGGGCGAACTTCCACTTGAGGCCGGTGGGGAAGCCGGCCCCGCCGCGCCCGCGTAGCTTGGCGTCGAGCACTTCCTGGATGACGTCCTCCGGCGTCATCTCGCCGAGCACCAATTCCAGGGCCCGGTATCCATCCATGGCCAGGTAGTCGTCAATCGACTCTGGATTGATCAAGCCACAGTTGCTCAACACAATCCGGAGTTGTTTTTCGTGAAAAGAAATTTTTTCCTCAGATTCGGGATCGACAAAACTGAGCGAACGCAGTGTGTAACCGTCTCGTTTCAGCGCCGTGGATTCTATCTGGCCCACCACGGAGGCGTTCTCTAACGGTTGATCGTCAAAGTAGGCGGCGAAAATTTCGGGGATGTTCTTTGCCAGTGCGTCCCCAAAGTTGATGCGCGGCTTGCCTTTGGCTTGCAGCTCGATCATCGGTTCGTAGGAGCACATGCCTACGCAACCGACCGGCGAGATCACCGCGTCCAGGTCTCGCCTGGCGATTTCTTCCTCAATCGCCTCGAGGGTCTTCGCCGCGCCGGCGGCCAAGCCGCAGGTCGCCATACCGACGGTGACGTAAACGTCGGTTTCCTGCTTCGCTTGCCAGCGTCGCTCCGCTTCCTCTCGCCGGGTTTTAAGACCTTTGGATTCAACGGATTCCATATCGTTCTCCTCTCGTGAACGGGCTGGTCATGCGGCGGCTTCCTTTTTCGCCGCTGCCAGCTTCTTCTTTACGCTACGGACCAGCTTGTCCGGTTCCGTGCGTCCCATCACTTCGTCGTCGTAGACGGCTACCGGGGCCAGAGCGCAGGAACCCACACAGTAGACGACTTCCAGCGTCAACTCGCGGTCCTCGGTCGTCTCGCCCGGGCCAATGCCAAACTCATTTTTGACCGCTTTGACCGAGCGCGGCGTCCCTTTGACGTGACAAGCGGTGCCGTCGCAGAGTTGCAACTCGTGTTTGCCCCTCTTCTCCAGATAGAACTGGGAATAGAACGTCGCCACACCGTAGACCTGGCTAAGCGCTTTGCCAAGCCGTTCGGCGATCAGTGCCAGGGTCTCCTCTGGGAGGTACCCGTAGGTGCCCTGGGCTTGCTGCAAGATAGGGATCAGCGCGCCTGGTTGGTCTCGATAGCGTTTGAAAATCGGTTCCATCAGGGCGAGATCGACTTTGCCGTTATCCGTCATATACCAGTTTCTCCTCTCGTAAATAAACGTGCTTGCGTGTTTCTAAATCCTCTTGAGTAATTGTCGCTTGCTCAGAGGGGAAAGATTCCCGATATGTAGCCCGTATATGGCTACTACTCAGACTACATAGTACAGCTATATCACGTATAACCATTATCCCAGAAAACCGCCGGGTTTTTAACCCGGCGGAAGCGAGGCCACAAAAACATGGTTTCTGACTTTGGGTGTCGGGTTTCCTTTTTTAAGAAGCGCACGATCAAGGGGTTGACCAGAGTGCTCAACGTGGGTGTTTTGGACGGACACTCAATGCTAGAGTTTACCATAAGATAGAGAATAGGTCAAAGAGACGCGATTTAGACCTAGCCTCACCAGTCTCAGGCCGGCCGCTGCTCAATGAGCAAGCGTCGCCTAAAAACCCGCTCCCACAGATCCCCTTTATCCAAGGCTTGTTCCCGCTCTGGTTCCGCGTTGCCCCGCGTCGTACAGCGCACGATGGTGTTCTCCGGGGTGATCTTGCACGCGAGATCCACCACCACGCTCCGGTGGGTGCAATCCAGTCCGTCGGCCACGCGCAACAGGCCCGCCAGGATCGAGACCCGCCATTGATCCACCGGCGACAGGGCGGCGAAGTGCTCGTGCTTATCCTTGGGCAGCGCGCCGCGGTGGTAACGGGCGATGGAAGCGATGACGCGCCGTTCTCGCGCATCGAAGGGCAGCCGGTCGGTCTCCAGGATCAAGCGCAGAGAGGTCTTGTGATGGCCTTTTTGCCCCTCGATCCAGCCGATATCGTGCAACAGCGCCCCGCACCGCAGCAAGAAGCGCGCCTCCGCGTCCAGCCGGTGCATGGGTCGCGTCTCGTCGAAAAGCCGCAACGCCAATCGCGTCACCTGGCGAGCGTGAGCCGCCTCGTAGTGGTACGTTTCAGCCGTCGCCAACACGGCCTCCAAGCGACGTTTCCCTTCCACCGTCTGGGCGATAGATGCGATAGATGCGATAGATGCGCCTATGGCGGCGTCGGGATCGGGCGTCGACCACGTCTCCGGCGCTGCCAGCACCCTTCCCAGGTCTCGGCCCTGGATCAGCACCTGGGCCAAGGCCTCGGGCAGCCGGCGCTCACGGATCGCGCCGACCGCCGCCTCGACGTCGTAGGTCAGCCGATAGTGGCGCACGCGCACCGCTGTCCCCACGTCCAGAATGGCGTAAGCGGCCCGTGGATCGCCGTCGTCGGGCCGCCCCACGCTGCCGGTGTTGACGAACAACGTCTCGCCGGCCCGGCGCACAAAGGGCCGGTGCGAATGTCCGCACACGAGCACGTCGGCGTCGATCATCTTGGACAGCGCCTCAAGCCGCTCCTGGGAGGTCACCGGGGTTAAATGCTCCTCGATCGAAGCCGGGCTGCCGTGGGTCAGCAGGATACGCCGTCCGGCGATCTCGATCGTGCGCTTTTGGGGTAAGGAGCGAAGATAGCGGCGACTTCCCTCTGAGAGGTTGGCGTAGGCCCACTGGAAGGCCAGAAACTTTTCCGGGCGTTTCTTCCGCCGCCACTTTTTCCTTTTCGCCTCGAATGCCAACACCTTGAGGTCGTAATTTCCCACGATGCTGATGACGTTCTCCTCTTGCAGACGCCGGATCGAGGCTTCTGGGAAGGGGCCGTAGCCGACGACGTCGCCGACGTCCCAGATCGCTTCGGCTCCGTGTTGGCGGGCGTGGGCCAGGACGGTCTCCAGGGCCGGCAAGTTAGCGTGCACATCCCCGATCAAGGCGACTCGTTGTTTTCCCGCCATCGGTTACCATCACTCTTCTCGGTGCCAGACGCCCCGGTGCTCAATCAACCAGGATTGGGAATCGAGTCTCGCTTCGTCAGATTCGGGCTGTAGGCGCTCGTAGCGTCCATCTGGCAATAAGCGCCGAGCCTGTACGTTATCCCGTAGGTGGAGATCCAGGATGTGATCGCGTAGGGTGGTTTTGAGGCCCGGATCCTCTACGGGGAATAACGTCTCCACCCGCCGGTAGAGGTTGCGCGGCATGAGGTCGGCGCTTCCCAGCAGGACTTCTTCCTCTCCTCCGTTGCGGAAGTAGTAAATGCGTGCGTGTTCCAGGAAGCGCCCGACGATGGACGTCACGGTGATGTTCTCGCTCACTCCCGCCACGCCTGGGCGCAGGCAGCAGATGCCGCGCACGTTCAGGTCGACCTGTATGCCGGCTTGAGAGGCCCGGTAGAGCGCCTGGATGCAGGCCTTATCCACCAGTGCGTTCATCTTGAAGGCCAGCCGACCATCGCCGTGCTTCTCGTGTCGCTCAATCTCGCGGTCGATGCGGGCGATGATCTGCTGTTGCATTTTGCCGGGCGCGACCAACAACTTACGGTATGTATCCTGGTGCGCATAACCTGTGAGCGAGTTGAAGAGGTCGGATAGATCGGCGCCGATTTCGGGATCGTTGGTGAAGTAGCCGATGTCGGCGTAGACGCGGGCGGTGACGTTGTTATAGTTGCCCGTGCCCATGTGGACGTAATAGCGGATCCCGTCCCGTTCGTGGCGCACGACCATGCATACCTTGGCGTGGGTCTTCAATCCCACCAGGCCGTAGATCACGTGCACGCCCGCCCGCTCCAGGGCTCTGGCCCAGACGATGTTGTTCTCCTCGTCGAAACGGGCTTTGAGTTCCACCAGGACGGCGACTTGTTTGCCGTTCTCCCGGGCCCGCATCAGGGCGGCCACGATAGGCGAGTTGGGGCCCACGCGATACAGCGTCTGCTTGATCGCCAACACCTCCGGGTCGCGCGCCGCCTTGCGCACGAACTCAATCACGGGGTCGAAGCTGTCGTAGGGATGGTAGAGGAGAATGTTATGCCGCCGGATGACCGAGAAGATGTTCTCGTCGGTCGATAGAACCGGCGGCGTCGCCGCTTGGAAGGGCGGATCTTTCAGGTCGGGCGCGTTGACGTCGGTCAACTCCATCACGTCGGCCAGCCCGATGGGGCCGTCGGCGGTGTAGACCTGGTAGGGCGCCAGATTGAGATTATCGACCAGGATATCGCGCACGTGTTCCGGCATCGTGCCATCGATCTCCAGGCGCACCGCCGAGCCGAAATGCCGCTTGCGCACACTTTCCTGGATAGCCAACAGGAGGTCCGACGCCTCGTCCTCCTCAATCTCCGGGTCGGCGTCGCGCGTGATGCGGAAGGGATAAGCGTCCAGAACCTCGACGCCGGGGAAGAGGATGTCCAGATTGGCGATGATGACCTCCTCCAGCCAGACGAAGGTGTTGGACACTGCCTTCGTCAACCCCAATCCGTGGTATTCGTCGGCTGTTTCCTCGCTGGGAGTGCGCAACAGGCGGGGGAAGATGTTCGGCACTTTCAAGCGGGCGAATCGCCGCCCGTGGGTCGGATCGTTGACCACCACCGCCAGGTTGATGCTGAGGTTGGAGATGTGGGGAAACGGATGGCTCGGATCGAAGGCCAGGGGTGTCAGCGCGGGGAAAATCTCCTGTCGAAAATACTCGCGGAGCAGGTGACGCTGCTTGCGCTTGAGGTCGTCGTAATGGAGCACCTTGATGTCCGCCTCGCGGAGCTTGGGCAACAGATCCTGATGCCAGCAATCGTAGAGCCGGGCCAGTTCCGGCAATAACTGCCGGCGGATGGCGGCCAATTGCTCGGCCGGCGTCATCCCATCGGGCGGCGCTTCCAACGCGCCCGCGGCCAACTGCCGCCGCAGGCCAGAGACGCGAATCATGAAGAACTCGTCCAGGTTGTTGGCGAAGATCGAGAGGAACTTGACCCGTTCCAGCAGGGGGTGGCGCTGACTGAGCGCTTCCTCCAACACCCGGTGGTTGAACTGTAGAAAACTCAACTCCCGGTTGATGTACAGGTTGGGATCATCCAGGTCAATATGTTTATTGCTCTTCTTTTTCTTTTTTCCCATCACCTATTTCTTTTTCTTGGCCTTTCCTTCGTGGGGGTCGACCGGTTCGTAGTTTAACTCCTGGCTCAATAGATCGACCAGGGTGCGCAGGGCCTTGACCCGCGCGTATAGCTTGTCGTTGCCCTCCACGATCGTCCACGGCGCCGTGATGGTGCTGGTCCGCAGAAGCATATCCTCGACCGCCTCTTCGTAGCGCTCCCACTTATCGCGGTTGCGCCAATCCTCGTCGGTCAGTTTCCATTGTTTGTAGGCGATGTGCCGCCGCGCCTCGAAGCGACGAAGTTGTTCGTCCTGGCTGATGTGAATCCAGAATTTGGCCATAATCATGCCAAAATCGACCAGTTGGCGCTCGAACTCGTTGATCTCTCGGTAGGCCCGCCGCCATTCCTCCTCGGTGCAGAATCCCTCGATCCGCTCGACCATCACGCGCCCGTACCAACTCCGGTCGAAGATGAGGATTTGCTTCTCGTCGGGCGGCTTGAGCCGCCGCCAGAAGCGCCACAAGTAATGATGGGTCGCGTCCTCCCCCTTGGGCGCGGCGATGGAGAAAACCTCGTATCCTCGGGGGTCCAGGCGCTCGGTGACGCGCTTGATGTTGCCGCCCTTGCCCCCGGCGTCCCACCCTTCGTATACGAGTATCAGGGTTCGTTTCTGTTCGTAAAGCTGGTAAGCAAGTTGGCGCAACTGGATTTGATGGCGAATCAACTGGGTTTTGTATTCCTCTTTCGTCAGAGACTTGTCCAGATCAATCGTTTCCAACATGGCTATGCCCCCTCTCCTTGCTTTTCGCTCTCCTCCTCCAACCATATGGCCGGCAGGGGATGACCGCGTTCTTGCAGCGCGTAGGTCAAGCGATCGACGACCGTCCTAAATATTTTGACGCGGGCCCATCGCTTGTCGGTAGCCTCTACGATGGTCCACCGCCCCCACTCGGTATCGGTCCGTTCCAACATCTCTTCGATAGCTGAGACGTACTGATCATACTTGCGATGATGCTCCCAGTCCTCCGGTTGAACGCGCCACGCCTCCAGCGGGTCTTTCTCCAGCTTCTTGAAGCGTCGTTTCTGTTCTTTCTTGCTGATGTGGAGGAAGAATTTGACGATGATGTAGCCATCGTCGGACAGGGTGCGCTCGAAATTGACGATGTCCCGGTAGGCTTTGCGCCACTCCGCCTCCGGGGTGAAACCCTCCACGCGCTCGACCATCACCCGGCCGTACCAACTGCGATCGAAGATAGCCATCTCGCCGTAGTTGGGCAGCTTCTGCCAGAAGCGCCACAACCACGGCATGTGAGTTTCGTAAGTGCGCGGCGCCTGAATGGCGTGGAGCTTGAAACCGCGTGGGTCGAGCCGCCGGGTGAGTTGATTGATCGACGTGCCCTTGCCGGCGGCGTCCCACCCCTCGAAGAGGATGATGCTGGGCAGGTCGGCATCCCAGCACGCTTTTTCCAGGTCGTACAGGCGTTGCCGCAAGCGATTCCGTTCCTCTTTATACACCTTCTTCTTAAGCTTCTTGGATAAATCGACCTTTTCTAACATGTCTCGCTCCTTTCCGGCCTCTCCAATTCACAATACCGATATGAGCACCGCTATCGCGCGCCTGAACTCAATGCCCTGGAAGTAAGTCCAGGCCTGCGGAAATGTATCTAATAGATGCTGGAGTTCCAATTGTCTCTGTGCCATGTAAGTCGCGACGCCGGGCGCGACGATCGGTTCTACGGGCGCTTCCATCTTCCCTTTAGCGCGCCCCCAGGTCCCCCAGGTCAAGAAATCGCGCAGCAGCGCGCTGGCTACGACGGCGTCTTGAAGATCGCCCAGGTGATCCTGGAGCTTCTTTATCTCCTTGATCAGGTCCCTGGTCTGTGGGGCCAGCGTCTCTTCCAGGAACTCTAACGTGTAGCGCAATCGCTTGGCTGCGATGCGGAGGCGATGCAAGCGTTCCAGCGGGACATCCTGCTGGGTCACCCACTCGTCGTAGGCCAGGAGGCTCGCCAATCGCTCGTAGATCATCACCGGGGCCACGTGGCGCAGTCGATGGGGCGTCGCTTCTCCCTTCGCGGTGATCAGGGGCAGGGCGCTGACGTCGGGCGATTGCAAGAATTCACCGAAGCGCTCTTTGAAGCGGGCGTATCGCTCTCCGTCCAGGTATGCCAGCATCTTTTCTCGCTTACGCGCCCGTTCCGCCTCCCAGACCTCTCGCAAGGGGGCCAGTTCGTCCTGTCGTTCTGGCGGCAGGTCGTCCAGGTAGCGCTGGGTCTTCTCCCAGAAGACGTCCAGGTCTCGCACAGCGCCCAATCGCCGGCCGGTGCGCCGCAGGCCTTTGATGATCGGTTTCAACGGTTTCAGATTCAGGTAATCGCCAAACACACCGATAGCCGCCCGCATGCGGCGCGTGGCGACCCGCATATCGTGCAAGGCATCAATGTCCTCTCCCAGGCGCGTGCCTGGCTCGTGATACAGCATTCGCTGGAAGTGGAAGTAGAGCGTCTTGCGGGCTGCCTCGACCATCGTGTCATCAAGCAACAGTCCCGGCCTCTCCGGCGCTTCGTCCGGAATCATTGCGACCGGCGGGGCGGCTGGCGGGGCGGCCGGCGGTGTGGATGGATCGGACAGCGCTGGCGGACTGGGATCCGACGTCTCGACTGGCAGGGGCTTCTTCTCCGCAACAAGTGAGAATTTCAGGATCGTGTCGAATAATAAATCCCACAGGTCGCTTTTTTCCTCGGCCCGGGCGGCGTCGATGGCCGCGTAAGGACCCGTCACCTCGAACTCAACCTGCTGTTCGCCTACCCGTACTTCGCCTAGCAGACTGTCGCCGGTCTGAGAATAATCGAGCCCGTCGGCGATTCGCACCAGGGCCGCCAGGGTCAGGGCCTGCTCCCGCATCTCCTCTGGCAGATCGACGAAGGCGGTGTGTGCGAGTTTCTCGTCCAGTTTTTTGGCCGTCATCTTCTTGCGATGGAGGAAGGTCGTCAGCGCGATTGTCAGGCGCTCGCCGTCGTCCAGGCCGGTCAGCGGGTGGTCGAGGAGAATGTCGCGCCCCGCCGTGTGATGGCGGCGCGGGTCGGTTTCCAACCCGACATTGTGCAGCAGCGCCGCCGTCTCCAGGAGGGCGCGGCGATCGGGCGGCAGGCCGTGGATGGGGGAGAGGTGATCGAACAGGGCCAGGGCGTGGTCGGCTACGGCGCGGGCGTGGTCGCGATCAACGTCGAAACGGGTGAACAGGTCGTCGAGCGTCCACGTGGGGGACGCTGGCGCGGGCGACCCTTCCGCTTCCGTCGCCGGTTGCGCGGGGGAGACCTCCGGGGGCGGTTCGTCCTGTTCAGATGGAAGCGCGGGCGCTTCTTTCGCCGGGGCCGAGACTAACGCCGGATCTACGGCCTGTAACACGTGCGCGGGGAAAATGTCCAGTCGCTTCTCCCGAAAGTTGGCTAACCACCGGCGCACGGTTCGCGGTGAGCGCTCAATCTGTGCGCCGATTTCTTCCTGGGACTTCCCCGCGTCCAACGCCATCAGCCCCTGGGCGCGCCGTCCGTACGAATCCTGTCGTGCGGCAATCTGCTGGCAGACGATGCGCTCCTGCGGCGTCATAAGCGCGTCGTCGGGCAACGCCTGGTTGAGGAAATTCATCGCCAGATCGAACTTCGACCGGGTCTCTGGTTCCAGGCCGTGCTCGTCTTGTAAATGGCGTACAATGTGGGCCAGGTCTTCCTCGTCGCCGTCGGGCGACAGCTCGATCTCCAGTATCAGGTGGACCTGTTTGTCGCCGCCGGCTGTCAGATAGACGTTGTCCAGGCTCATCTCCGCCGTGGTCACGTCTCCGCGGTGCATCCGTCTGAACACGCGTGTCTGTTGCAGGTCGAAAAGCGGGAGTAGTTTTGCCTGACCGATCAACTGGAGTACGCGCTCACGGGCCGGGCTCTCGGGCCATTGAGCCAGCGGCTGGTAAGCGGGCAATGCGATCTCCAATTCCTCCCGCCGTTGAATCGCGCCGCCACCGCCTTTGAGCGCTTTGAGGGTGATGAGCACGCTCGATTCCCGCTCGCGCCGCCGGCAGACGTAACCGGCGGACAGAATCGCTTGCCCTGCTGTGTCCATGTAGGTGTCGCGCACCTGTTGGATTTGATGGGCTGATAGAGAGAACCCGGCCAGATGATCGATTGCTTGCAGGCGTTGAAACGTGTTCCTGTCCGGTATCCTGAATTTGGCTTCAATCTCCATTGCACTCCCCTGGCGGCCTCCTTATCAATCGGCCCTGCACTTTTGATCGCTGAAGGTCAATATGGTTTGCTTCCAATACTCGCGAATGAATGATCCGCCGGGCAGACGTCCCATCTCTGTTAGGCGATTTTGATCGGGAGAGGGTCAACGGGAGTTGGCCTGTTACCCATAAGGTGATTGAGTGTGCGTTTATTCGCGTATTGGGTTGAGTTGAGCTAAATGGTGGGTCGAGACCTGCCCTATAGTGGTCTCTCCCATAAATTCTTGGGGTAAAGACTTCCGAAGTCTTCTGACTCATTCTGAAGAAGGCTTGCCTCTCTATCAGGCTAGAACGTCGTTTATCGATCCTAAGCACCTTCAAGACTTCGGAAGTCTAAATGAGCAATACCCTAAAAACTTATGAAACGCACCAATAGTTGTTCGGAGTGTTGACTCAGAGCGTAGTAGTTACCATATTATACGTGTAATTGGAAAAGAGGCCAAATGCTTGATCGGGAGCGTTACACGCTTGGGACAGCCTCCTGAAGAGGCTCGGAGGGCCATCCGAGTAATTGTCCCCGCAAGACTCGGGGAATGGACATCTGGCCCGGATGCAGTTTATCGGGTGTAGATACTCTTGGTTATCATTTCCATATAATTTGCGAAAATCACACCGGTCAAATCCGGCCCAATCCCCGGGCGACCGCTTCGGCCAGGCGCTCCAGGGTGGGCGGTTTGACGATCCAATCGCGGATCTCTTGCTCTCGCAAAGCGTCCAGGGTCTGCTCCTGTGGGTGACCGGTCATCATCACTACCGGCGTGTCAATCTGTCGTTCCTGTAAGGCCCGCAGCAACGCGACGCCGCTCATCTGGGGCATGACCACGTCGCTCAGGATGAGGGCGATCTCGTCCTGTTGTTGGGAAAGGATGTCCAGCGCCTCTTGCCCATTGGCTGCCGGTATCGGGTGGTATTGGAGCATCTCCAGGCTTCCCATTACAGCGCTCAGCGTTTGCTCGTTGTCCTCGACGACGAGAATCACCTCGCCCCGACCTTTGATCAGCGGCGACGATTCGCCGTTATCCAGGGGATAGACAGCCTGTTCATTGGTAGATGGCAGGTAGATGGTAAAGGTCGTCCCCTTTCCTACCTGGCTTTGGACGTCAATGTGCCCCTTGTGGGCGTCGACGATGCCGTACACTTGTGGTAGGCCCAGGCCGCTGCCCTGGTCCGGCGACTTGGTGGTGAAGAACGGCTCGAAGACGTGGTTCAAAATGGACGGCGGGATCCCCACGCCGGTGTCTTTGACGACCAGTTCCACCCATTGACCAGTTTGCATGCCGTATACCGGCGTGTTTTGCCGGTCGAACACCGATCGACGTCTAAGCGTGATGGATAGCTTGCCCCCATCCGGCATGGCGTCCCGGGCGTTGAGCGCCAGGTTGGTCAGCACTTGCTGCATGCGGGTGGGGTCGGCGTGCACGACGTATGCCTCATCCTCGTAATGTAATACGATTTCGATGTGCTCCGGTAGGGTGCGTCGCAAGATCTGGATCTGTTCCTTGATCAACGGCAACAGGTCCAGGGGTTGGCGCTCGAAAACCGCCCGTCGACTGAAGTCCAGGATTTGCTGAATCAGATGGGAGGCGTGTTTGGCCTGATCGATCACGACTTCTAGCCACTCTTTATCCCGTTCCGGCAGCTCCGGCGCTTTGACCACCATCTGCGTGTACAGGATGATGGTCGCCATGATGTTGTTGAAATCGTGGGCGATGCCGGCCGCCAGTTGCCCGACCGCCGCGAGGCGTTCCTGCTGATGGATGCGACCTGTGATCTCCCGTTCCCGCGTCACGTCTCGGATCAACATCACCCAATCCTCGGTCTGTGAACCGTTTTCCATCGGGCGGGCGATCAATTCGAACGTGTGACGATTGACTTTCACCTCGTGCCACAACCCGTGAGTCGGCGGGGAGGTCAGCAATTCCTGTAACGGACGGCCGCCCAGGTGTGTGACCACGTCCCCCACGCCGACGTTCGCCAGGACAAACAGCGCCCGCTCGGCCGCCGGGTTCGCCAGGCGCACGCGCCCCTCCCCATCCAGGAGCAGCACGCCCTCCGGCACTGTGTCGATGATGTGCTGCACCCGCAGCATCTGCGCCCGCACGCGAGCGAGCAGTTGCTTGCGCTCGGTGACGTCCACGCCGACGGCCCATTCCGCCCAGCCGGGGATGGGGAACCGTCGCGAGATGTTCGACCAGGCGATGGTCTTCACGCCGCCGTCCTTACAGGTTACTTTCCTTTCCCAATTTCGCAGAGTCCCCTCTCGTTGGGCCCAGGCCTCTATCACGCGCTGGCGATAGTCTGGATCGGGGTACAGGCGAGCCAGCGCCTGGGGATTGTCCAGCATCTCCTCCGCGCTGTAACCGGTGACCTGCTCACATTCCCGATTCCAGACCAGGAGCCGTCCCTCGGCGTCGAAAGCGTCCATCATCACCGGCATATTTTGTACGACCTGGCGCAACCGCTCCTCACTCTCCTGCACAGCTTGGGCCGCCGCGCGCTCGGCCCGTAGTCGCTGGATTCGTGACCAGGTGATGGCCCCCACGCCGCTGCTGGCAACCCCGATGACTAGCGTCAAGAACCACCAGGTTCTCCAGAATGGCGGCGTGACCGTGATGGGAAGGGAGACGCCCTCCTCGTTCCACACGCCGTCGTTGTTGGCGCCTTTGATGCGCAGTGTGTAATGACCGGGCGACAGGCCGGTGTATCGTCCAAAGCGCTGTGTCCCGGCGTCGTACCACGTCTGATCGATGCCCTCCAGCATGTAAGCGTACTCGTTTTTCTGTGGGTGGGTGAAGTTCAGGGCCGCGAATTCAAACTCGAAGAAATTCTGCTGCCAGTCCAGGGTCACGGTCTCTAAGCGCTCCGGCGCTGTATCGGGCGGATAGGGTTCTCCGCCCTGGGTGAAGGCGGTCAGCACAATGGGCGGCGCGTGCGGGTTTTGCACCAGATCGTTGGGGTCGAAGCGATTGACCCCGTTCGAGCCGGCAAACCATAGCTCGCCATCCTGGGTGCGTAGCGCGCTGCCCTGGATGAAAACGTCCCCCTGCAGGCCGTCCTGTTGAGTGTAATGCATCTCGACTTGCTCAGTGCGCGGGTTAAAGACCACGACGCCGTTATCGGTGCTCAACCAGAGATTGCCGCCGTCGCCCGCCAGAATGCCGGCGTCATTCTGAAGAATGCCGTTGATCATGGCCGGGACATCCTGGGATTCTGTGTAATGGGTGAAGGTCTCGGTCTCTGCGTCGAATCTGTTCAGTCCTCCGCCCAACGTACCGATCCACAGTGTGCCTTCCGCGTCCTGGTAGAGCGCGGCGATGGCGTCGGTGGCGATGCTGGTGGGATCGTCCGGGTCGGCCCGGTAGTGGGTGAAGGTCTCCGTTCGCCGGTCGAAGCGGTTCAGCCCGCCTCCTTCCCAGCTGCCTATCCAGATGACGTCCGCCTGGGGGTCGTAGAGCGCGGTATATATGAAAGCGTAACTCACCCCTCGCTCCGGATGATCAGGATCGGGTCTGTAGAAAGTGAAGCTTTCCGTCCGCTTGTCGAAGCGCGCAAACCCTCCCGGGCGCACGCCTACCCATAGTAGATCTTCATCCTTGGGATCCTGGATGACGAAGGTAAAACTTTCCAGGTCTCCCTGATAAGCAGCCTCGATTTCGCCAGTCTGCGGATTCAATCGGGACAGGGGGCCGGGGAAATGGGCGAGCCACAGATCGCCCGATGGTTCCTGGGCGATGTCCTGGACGTAACTGGCGGGCAAGCTGCTCGGATCCGCCGGTTCGTGGACGTAGTTGGTGAAAGTCTCCGTGTGCCGGTCAAAGCGGGACAGGCCGTTTTGAGTCCCCAGCCATATCGCCCCCTCCCGATCTTCGTAAATGGCGTTGACTACGTCGTGCACCAGGCTGTTCTCTTTATCCGGTTGGTGTCGGTAAAGCGTGAAACGATGCGCCCATGGGTCGATCTTATCCACCTTGCCGGAAAGTGTGACGATCCACGTGATGCCGGAGCGATCCTGGTAGACGTTGGTGATCTGGTCGTCGCTCAGGCTGCGCGGGTCGTTTGGATCGCGCCTGTAATTGGTAAAGGTCTCGGCCGCCTTGTCGAACAGGGTCAACCCGTTGTTCGCCACCCAGCCGCCCAACCACAGCGTCCCTTGCCCGTCGTCGTAAATCAGCGAGATGACGCCCTCGACGATGGACTCGGGGTCTTGTGGATCGTGCGCGTAATGGGTGAAGGTCTCGGTGCGCCGGTCGAAGCGATCCAACCCGTCGTTGAGGCTGCCCAGCCAAATCACGTCTGGGTCATCCCTGTCCTGGGCCAGGGCACAGATGATGCCGTCCTCGGCCCCGGAACTCGTGGAATCGTCTGGATCGTGCAGGTAGGGTGTGAAGCGACCGGTGCGTTTGTCGAAGCGATGGAGGCCGCAACCCCACGTCCCGATCCACAGGATGTCGGGGTCGGTCACATCCTGGATGACGCGCCATACCTCGGAGCAGAGCAAACTGTGGGGGTCGTCCGGGTCCGGTTGGTGACGGATGAAGGTCTCGGTCCGTTTGTCGAAACGATCCAACCCGCTGTCAGAGGCGATCCATAGCATGTGCGGGTCTTGGCTGTCCTGTATCAGGGTGTTGACGCCGTTGTGGCTCAGACTTTGGGGATCTTTGGGGTCGTGCTGGTAATAGGTGTAGGTCTCGGTGCGGCGATCGAAGCGGTTCAAGCCGCCTTTGGTTCCGATCCAGAAGACGTCCGGATCGAGCGGATCCTCAACCAGTCCGTAGATATAGCCGTTGGAGAGCCCCTCTGCGCCCACGCCATAGTGCTTGAGCGTGTGCCCGTCGTAGCGGAAGAGGCCGTTTCCCCTGGTTCCGATCCACAGGAATCCATCCCGGTCCTGGTGAAACGTCTGGACGCTCTCCGCGCCCAGATTGAATACAAAATTGAATTCCAGGTCGTTGCCTTGGGCCTTACTCACTGCGCCAGGGAGGACGGCGTTGAGAGAAAGCCCTAGCATGACCATCAAGATGATGAATCGGCTAAAAGGCCGCAGTTTGCCCATCATAGACCTTCCTTTGGTGTCATCACATCACATCTCAATAATACAGGGCCAAGTTCGTAGTAGGCGATTTATCGCCGTGAAAGCGCGCTGAAGCCGCTATCTAGCGCCGCTAGATAGCGCCCGCACTACAAACAGCACTCGTCAACTCAAAGCATTTGAAACACACGCCAGTCAAATGGAGCGCCAGCATCCTGCTGGCATGTAGGCCGTCAAGAGGACGGCGGTCCATCAATGCGCCACAACTTATTGAGATGATATTTCCTTTGATTGTTTGACCCCAATTTTAAGCGCTGGTCACCTGTTTCAGCACGTTGTCAGTTAATCAGTATGCGCCCGTTGAGATGCACCGGGGGATACATAATTGTACTGGTATTTGGGATTTTAAGCAAAAGCGCGCTGTGGGTCAGGCCCTCAGCGCGCAACAGTTCGATGAAGCGGTAGGGAGGCGTTGTGTGATTTCACCCGGCGATCATCCGGCCAATCCCCCCCCATCCACCACCAACGTCGCGCCGGTGACGAAGGCGGAGGCGTCGCTGGCGAGGTAGAGCGCCGCCTGGGCGATGTCGTCCGGCGCGCCGATGCGTCGCAAGGGTCGCTCGGCCGCCTCCACCAGGAATTCGTCCTCCGACGCGCCGAGTTGACGGGCCTCGTCGCGCAACATGCCGGTGTCGGTATCGCCGGGGCAGACGCAATTGACACGGATGTTCTGCGCGCCGTGGTCGAGCGCCATCGCGCGTGTCATATTCACCACCGCCCCCTTGGATGCGCAGTAGGAGACCGCGTTACGCCCGCCGACCAACCCCCAGCCGGAACCTGTGTTGATGATCGCTCCGCCGCCGGCCTGGGCCATCACCGGGATCGCGTATTTGCTCAGCAAGAAGATCGACTTGACGTTGACCGCCATGACGTGATCCCACGCCCCCTCGCTCGTGCCCAACACGTCGGCCCGCCAGATGACGCCGGCGTTGTTGAAGAGGATGTCGAGGCCGCCCAGTTGTTCCACAGTCTGCCGCACGGCGCGCTGGCAATCGTCCGCCTGGCTCACGTCGCAACGCACGAAGACGGCCCGCCCGCCCTCGCCGGCGATTTGTTGTGCGACGGCCTGCCCTTTACTCTCGTCCAGATCCGCCACGGCGACCGCCGCGCCTTCGCGGGCGAAGAGCAGCGCCGTCGCCCGCCCGATGCCGGAAGCGCCCCCGGTGATGAGTGCGCGTTTACCTGTCAAACGATTCATCTTTTCCCCTTTTCTTCTCGTGATTTGCTCGCGACGCAACAGCCGGTCAATCGCCCGCGAGGATGGGTTCGGCGCATTGGAGCAGCCGCTTGGCCCGTTCCGCCTCCACGCCCTGCGTCTCCAGGTATTTACCCAGGAGTTCGCGATCGGTCAGCTCCTCGGGGGATAGATTGCCCAGGCGGACGCGAGTTTCGCGCTCGATCTGGCGATTGATCCCGCCGACGAAGTAAGCGTCGGAGAGCAGGGCGCGCACCTCTCTATCGCGCACCAGCGGTTCCTGGTCGGCCTTCATCTGGACGATGAGGCGCACCACGGCCCCTTTCAGGTCGTGGGGGGCGATTGCCTGCTCCAGGGTCATCAGGGGGCTGACGCTTTCTCGCACGTCGACGCGCACGGTGACGAAGGGGCGCGCTTGCGCCTCGACAAAGGTCCAGGATGTTTCATCCGGGCTCAATTCCACCCAACAAAATCCCTTGGTCTCCTTCTCCTCGCCGAAGTCGATTCGTTCCAGGCTGCCGGCGTAGACCACGGGCGGGTGGGCGTCCTCGTTGATGCTCTGGTGACGATGGACGTGGCCCAAGGCGACGTAATCCCAGGCCGGGTCGGCGAGCGCAGATTTGAAGACCACGGCGTCCCGGCCCACCATCACGCTCCGTTCGGAACCATAGACCGCCCCGGACACGCTCAGGTGGGCGGCCAACACCGCCGGTATGCCTGGATCGAGCGTATCCTTCAGCGCCTGAATGTTCGCGGTGACGATCTCGCGCAGCGCTTGATCCAGCGCCTCGATGGACAGGCCGCGGTACTCGTCGCGGGCCAGAAGTCGCTGGCGGATGGGATAGGGTACCGTGGCGATCTGAAGCGGCCCGTGCTTGGTCTCAATGACGTGCACTCGCTCATCTCGGCCCACGATGACGTTGGGCACGTCAAGGGTGCTGAAGATATCGACGCTGGAGGCCCGCTGGGTCATCGTCGGCAAGTCGTGGTTGCCCACCAGGAGTAGGACGGAAACGCCGGCGTCTGTCAGTCGCTTGACCCGCCGGGCGAAGGCCCGCTGGTAGGTGGGCGTGGGATTGCGCGTCTTGAAGGCGTCCCCGGTGAAGAGGACCAGGTCGACGTCGCGCGCCAGCCCGTAGTCGATCAACTCGTCAAAGCGATGCAGGAAATCGAGCACCCGGCCGTTGACGCCGGTGGCGGCGTCAAGCCGTCCGTAATTTTCCATGCCGACGTGAAGATCGGAGAAGTGTATGAGGTGTATTTTGGTCACGAATCTCCGGCGGGCGTGAAGAGGGCCACGCTCTCGATGTGGTAGGTCTGGGGGAACAAGTCGACCGGCTGCGCCTCGACCAAGCGATACCCGGCGCGGGTCAGGCGCTGGGCGTCTCTTGCCAGGGTGGCAGGATCGCAGGAGACGTAAACGATGCGGGCGGGGCGGCGCTCGACCAGGGCGTCAAGGGCGAAGCGGTCCAGGCCGGCGCGCGGCGGGTCCACGACCGCGGCGTCTAGTCCGGCGTCGATCGGGAGGTCCAAATCCGGTAGAACCGCCTCCACCGGCCCCTCGATCACGTCCACGTTCTCAAAGGGAGCGGTGTTTTCCAGCAAATCGTCAACGGCGGCGGGCGTCTGCTCGACGCCGATGACGAGTTCGGCCCGTTCGGCGATGTGGGTAGTGAAGAGGCCCACGCCGCAGTATGCGTCGAGCACCGTCTCGGTTCCTTGCAGGTCAAGGTAATCTAACGCCTGCTCCACCAATCGAGCCGCCTGGGCGGTGTTGACCTGGAAGAAGGAGGGGGCTGAGATGCGATAGGTGTGTCCGGCGACGACCTCGGTGATGTGGTTGCGTCCGATCAAATTGGCGTGGACGCCATCGGAGAGTAGCATCACGCAGGAGACCGGCACGTCGATCTCTAAACCGGGCGGCAGATCGTCTCGCATTTCGAAAATGAGCATGCGGTCGCCGGTGGCGACGCCGGCCCGTAAGGAGAGCCGTGCCAGTTCGGGGAGCTCAAACGCCGGGTCCAGGTGATCGTAGAGATCGGCGACCAGCGGGTGAAGGACCGGGCACGTCTCGATTGCAATCGTCCCCTGCCCGCCGGCCCGCCGAAACCCCAATCCCCCGCCCGACGCGGGATGAAATTGGGCGTGATTGCGATACGCCCAGCCGGATTCGTCGGGAATGGTGGGGCGCACCAATGGATCGGAAATGTCGCCGATGCGGGTCAGTTGATCGGCCACGATCTCCGCCTTGAGGCGCGCCTGGGCCGGGTAATCGATGTGTTGCCATTGGCAGCCGCCGCATTTGCCCGGTCCAAAGTAGGGGCAAGGCGCCTCCACGCGCTCAGGCGCAGGTTCAATGATCTCGACGAGGCGGGCGAATGCGTAGCGTCCCTTATCGGCGGTGAGCGCCACACGCACGATTTCACCGGGCAGGGTGTAGGGGACGAAGATGGCGCGCCCCTCGTGACGCCCCAGCGCATCGCCGCCGTGGGCCATGCCGGTCAGTTCCAGGGCAAACGTCTGTTCGTCTTGATTGGCGGGCATGTATGGCATCTCTCTTTCTATTTCTTTCTATTTCTTTTCTATCTAGATAAGCGCCTATCCAGTGAAATGCTCGTTTGACACGTTTTTGTGCAAGAATTTTGCATATGAGGTGATTCCTGTTGGTTCTGGCTCGTCCGGGATAGGGCGTTATTGTATCACTACCTGTCACAGAAGACAATCGGGTGCGCTCGACCACCCGACTGAGTGCGCCCGGTCGCCATTTGCAAGGATGATGATGTGGGAGTATACTTATGCCAGGCGTATTGGACGAGGACAGACTATCAGCTGGTTTTAATAAGAAGGAGGACAAATGCCAATCAGAATGGACGTCGATCGTGTACCTGGGAAAAAGGGCCGTGGGGATGAATTCCTGGCGGAACACACCGTGGCTTCTGGGGATAGCCTGAGTAAGATCGCTCAGACCTACTATGAATCCGGCGCGCGGGAAGATTGGATGCGCATCTACGAGGCAAACAAGGAGACGATTGGGGATGACCCATCGTTGATCAAACCGGGGATGGTGTTGAAAATTCCGAAAATGTAGCTCCAGACAATGTGGCCTATAGCACTATCGGTACAGAGACGATGCGAGCGTATCGTCTCTGTCTTTTTAAGCTAACCTTTGAGACTATCAAAAAATTCGCTCAGAGGCCCGTCTCGGGCCGATTAGCGCCCAGGTCGGTGGCTAGAGCCATTATTCGAGACACTCTTTATCCCGTTCGATGAGCGCCAATTCCAGATTGAGCCCGTCTTGAACCAACCGCATACTGGGGATGCGCTTGTCGCGATTTTTCTCCAACATGCAATAGATCAGGTCGATCAGGGTGCTGGGCGTCTGGGGGCGCAATCGTCTGAGGTCGGGAACGGGTTGTGACAGGATAGCGATGGCTGTCGAACCGATGCTCGTCCCGATGAACGGGCGCGCGCCGGTCAACATCTCGTACATGATGACGCCCAACCCCCAGACGTCAGCGCGCCGATCCAACTCCTCGCCGTTACAGGCCTCCGGGCTGAAGTAATTGATCGTGCCGACCCGCATCCCCGTTTGGGTTAGACGGGTGCAACCGGCGACGTAGGCGACGCCAAAATCGGTGAGATAGGGGACATCCGTCTCGCTCAGCAAGATGTTGGATGGCTTGAGGTCCCGGTGGATGATGCCCTGGTGGTGCGCGTGAGAGAGCGCGTCGGCCAGATCGATGCCGACCCCAATCGTTCGCTCGACGGAAAAAACCCCATCTTCGTTCAGGCGATCGCGTAAGGAGAGGCCGGGCACATATTCCATCACCAGGTAATGTTGGCCCTGTTCCTCAATGGCGGCGATCATTTTGACGATGTTGGGATGACTTAATTGCCGCAGGGCCTCGCCTTCGCGAATGAGCCGCTCGACCAACGTCGGGTCTTCGACGATGAGGCCGGGCTTGAGGCGCTTGATGATCACGGCCTGGCGAGTTTCCAGGTCAATTCCCCGGTAGACCCTGCTCATCCCGCTTTTGCTGAGCAATTGGGTCTTCGGGTCGGCGATCTTGAAACGCCTGGCGATTAGTTGAGGGACGCTCATAATTTTTCCCGTTGTCGTTGAAAATAATGATTGTGATCGAGCGCTCTCATTGTAACATTGTTAATGTCCGAGTGCGTTAAGTTAGCGTTACAGAATCCTTTCTGTTTGCCGGGCTCACGACAGGACACTTTTTTGAGACAAGCGACTGGAACACGAAAAACACGAACACGAAAAGCACGAACACGAAAAGCGGGAACACGAAAAACACGAACACGAAAAGCGGGAACACGAAAAGCACGAAGATGAAAAGCACGAAGATGAAAAGCACGAAGATGAAAAGCACGAACACGAAAAGCACGAACACGAAAAGCACGAAGATGAAAAGCACGAACACGAAAAGCGCGAAGATGATGCCAACGTACTGCTCTAGCCCGCGTCCCGAGGACGGGCCTTTGAGCGAATTTTTTAATAGTCCCTATGGGGAGTCACAGCGCAAAGCGCCCGATGTCTGCACACATCGGGCGCTTTGCATGGAGAAAAACAGATTGCCAGTGATTTAGTCAAACAAAACGTCGATCTAGGGGAAGATCCCCCGGGCCTTTAACGCGCCCGCGACCTTATCGACTGCCAGCATGTAGGCCCCCAGCCGAAGCGGTACGTCCTGCTCCTGGCTGAAATCCCAGACCTCTTTGAAACTCCGGACGAGGATGCGTTGCAGGTTTTCGTTGACCTCTGCCTCATCCCAGAAGAAGAATTGCAAATTCTGCACCCATTCAAAGTAGCTGACGACCACGCCGCCGGCGTTGGCCAGGATGTCGGGCGCCACGATGACGCCCCGCTCGGTCAGAATCTCGTCGGCCTCGCGGGTGGTGGGCCCATTGGCCCCCTCGACGATCATCTTGGCCTGAACGGAAGAGGCGTTATCGGCTCGAATCTGGTGTTCCAGCGCCGCCGGGATCAACACGTCGGCATTGCACACCAACAGCTCGTCGTTGGTGATGCGGGCCACGCCACGGGCCTGGTATCCTTCGATCAGGTGTTTGGGGTGATGACTCACGTGCTCGTTGAGGCTGGCGATGTCTAATCCCTGGGGGTTGTACAGGCCGCCGCTGACGTCGCTGACGGCGACGATCTTACAACCCATATCCTTCAAGATCGTGGCGGCGTTGGAACCGACGTTGCCATATCCCTGCACGGCGATCGTCGTATCCTCTAACCGTTGCCCCTGGCGTTTCAACAACTCGTGGGTGATGATGGCGACGCCGCGCCCGGTCGCCTCAGCACGTCCCAGCGATCCACCCAGGGGCACCGGCTTGCCGGTGACGATGTTGATGACCGTCTTGTGTTGCAACATGCTGGCCGTATCGGTGATCCAGGCCATCGTCTGGGCGTTGGTGTTGACGTCGGGCGCGGGAATGTCTCGCTTGCCGCCGATGATGGGCATGATCATCGCCGTGAACCGGCGCGTCATGCGGCACAGTTCGTCCTCCGACATCTGGGCCGGGTCACACTGCACGCCACCCTTGGCCCCGCCGTAGGGAATGCCCACCACGGCGCACTTCAACGTCATCAGGGCTGCCAGGCCCCGCACATCGTTCAGGTTGACGTCGGGGTGATAGCGAATTCCCCCCTTGCACGGCCCGCGCGCGCTGGAGTGCTGAATCCGATAGCCGGTAAATACCTCGATGTGGCCATCGTCCATCACCACGGGCACCGAGACGGTCAGTTCCCGCTCCGGTTGGCGCAGCATCGCGTGAATCCCTGGATCCAGCTTCAATCGCTGGGCGACGTCGTCCAGTTGATCGAGCACTGTATACCAGAGATCTTGTTTGGCAGGCTCCGCCACGACGAAGGCTGTGCGGGTCTCTACTGCCGATTCTTGTGTTCGTTTTTTCACTATAGGACCTCCTTAAATAGATGGAAAAGTTATGGAGACGTGGAAAGAAGCGCCTCGGAAAACCGCTCGTGTGGTGGTTTCACCGGGCGCCTCTTCCTCCTCCGCTTTCCTTGACCTACGACTAGCGCTTCCAGATCTGGATGGGCCGGTTGTGGATTGAGGAGAGCATCGCGCCGTAGCCGATGCGTCCCTCGACCTCCTCGTCGTCCACGACCTGGACGTCCAGGAGATGCGCCAGATCCGAGACCCCAAGCACGTCGGCGTATTGCCGGACGAGGGCCTGGTCTAGCGCATTGACCACCGATTTTAGCGCGTTAGTCTTCCGCTCGGCCCACACCACCATGTGGATCAGGCGCGAGGGCGCGCTCTCGCCAAAGCACATATCCTGGGGCGTCGCGTCGTAATCGACGACGTAGACCGCCTTGACCTTTTGATCCAATGCGCCGATGGACTCTCCGACCTTCTGGGCGATGCTGTAGTGGAAGTATTGGCTCGCGCTGCGATCTCCTGCCTGCAGACGCTCGACAACGGCTCGTTGCTCATCCAGCCCCATCTTCTGCGCGCAGAAGTTCAACGCTTCTTGCAAAGCCATCTCCGCCGTGCTCTCCGAATCGGGCAGTCGGAATTGGGGAACGGTCCGTTTCACGTCTACCTGGGTATCGACTTGTTGGGTATTGACTTTAGTCATTTTAAGACCTCCTGGTTAAATGTTATCCTGAGATTCAGACGTTTTATATCCTCAACTTGGTTTTCATCATAACATAGCCCCCATAAAAAACGCATAGAAAGCCCCCAGGACTTCATAAAAATCCCATTAAAAAACAGAAAAACCTCCGAGACTTTTAAGGTCTCGGAGGTTTTTCTGTTGAATCCAGGCGATTCGTAATTGTGTCTAACGAAACTCGACTGCCCAGGCTCTTATGATTTGGGTGTGTTTCATTTCATTTGAGGCCAAGCTTGTAGTAGGCGATTCATCGCCGTAAAAGCGCGTTGAAGCAGAGAGTGCGGCGCAGAGAATGCAGCGTTTTGCTGTTTGCCCCAGCGCCCTCTCCTCTCTACTCTCTACCCTTCCTCCTCTGGGCAAGCCAGCATGTATCCCACGCCCGGCGAGGTCACGATATAACGGGGATTGGCGGGATCGGTCTCCAGTTTGCGCCGCAGGTAATGGACGTAGGCCCGCAGATAATCCAGGTCGTCCCGGTATTCCATGCCCCAGACTTCGGTCAGTAGATCCTGGTGCAGCATCACCCGATTGGCGTTCAGCGCCAACTGGCGCAATAGCGCGTACTCGGTGCGGGTGAGGGCGACTTCCTCGCTGTCGACCTGGACCGTCCGGCGGGCGAAATCGATCGCCAATTCGCCGCAATTGAAGATTGTGGCCACCCGTTCCTCCGGGCGCTGGGTGCGTCGCAGGACCGCCTTGACCCGGGCCACCAATTCCTTGGCGTTGAAAGGCTTGGTCAGGTAATCGTCGGCCCCGGCGTCGAACCCACACAGGATGTCGCTTTCCTGGGCCTTGGCGGTGAGCATGATCACGGCCACGTCAGAAAACTCCCGGATGCGTCGACAGATATCGTAGCCATCCATACCCCCAGGGAGCAGGACGTCGAGCAGCACCAGGTCGGGTTGCTCCAGCGCCACCTTCTCCAGGGCTGTCTCTCCCCGGGTAGCGGCGACCACGTCGTATCCCATCGCGCCCAACACCTCGGTGACCAAGCGCACCACGCGCGGCTCATCATCAACGATTAAGATTTTCTCGCTCATTTGGATGCCTCCTGCTGCTCTCTGATTTCAGCGCTAATGCCCTCCAGGGGGAGTGTGAAATAGAGGGTGCTCCCCTCTCCCACTTGGCTCTCGGCCCAGATATGCCCGCCGTGGCTCTCCACGATGGTCTGGGCGATGGGCAATCCTAATCCCGATCCCACGACGTGGCGTCCCAACCCGGACTCCACGCGGAAGAACTTCTCAAACAGCCGGTTCAGATCCTCCGGCCCGATTCCCACCCCCTGATCGGCCACGCTGACCACCACCTCGTTTTTCTCCTCGTGGACCTCTCCGCGCACGACGACCAGCCCGCCGTTTGGGGAATATTTGACCGCGTTGTCCACCAGGTTGCGGATCACTTGCTCAATGCGCCGGGGGTCGGCGTCGACGATGGGGAATCCGTGCTCGCCCCGCTCGAAATCGACCACGAAATGGTGCTTGTCGGTGCGTCGCGCCATATCATTGACCACGCCCTGGGCCAGGCGAGGCAATATCACCGGTTGTAGTTCCAGCTTGAGCAATCCGGCGTCAATGATGGATGATTCCAACAGGTCTTGAATCAAATCCTGTAGAACCGTGCACTCCTCGTCAATGATTTCCAGGAATTCTTGTTGCGTCTCCGCGCTAAAGCTCGTTTCTTCCATCAGCAAGGCGGTTGAATAGCCCTTGATCGACGTCAGGGGCGTGCGCATCTCGTGGGCCAGCGTGGAGATCAACTCCGCCTTGAGCCGGTTGGCCTCCTCCAGCGAGCGGGTGACGCTTAGCTCCCTTCGGAGTCGCGCATTCTCGATGGATAGCGCGATCAGGTCCGCTACCGCGTTCAGGAACGGGACGTCATCCGCAACGAACGCCCCCGGATATTCCAGGTTCTCCAGCATGAGCACGCCAATCTTGTTCTGCCCCGAGAAAAGGGGGACGCAGATTGCGCTCTGCACCGGGTCTGTATTGGCGACGGCCCGGTGTACGATCTTGCGATTCTTGCGCGACAGGTTCTTTCGCGCAGTCACTATCGATTCCGGGGTGGGGTAGAGCTGGGGTTCGCCTGTCTCGAACGTCTTGCCACACGTCGCCTCGCCCAACGTCAATTGCAGCTCTCGCAGCACTTCCAGGTCGTACCCGTGGGCCGCCCAGACGTTCAGCCGGTCGTCGGCCGGGTTGTGCAATAACATCGTGCCCGTGTGGGCCATATCCAGGCGCTTGACGATGCTGGACAGGAAGGCCGACAACATCGTATCCAGATCTTGTTGCACTGCCAGGATCCGGGCGATCTCGAAAATGATGGAGAGTCGTTGATCTCGCGCTTGCTTTCTCGGCGCTGTTTCCGCCGCCGTCCACATCGTATCTGATACTGAATAATCGACATCCTTTTTATTCATATTCTCTTTCACCTCTTGCGAGCTCCAAAATCAACAGCCTCTTTCAGGCTGCCGGAAACCAGGTTTTTTGGAAAAACCCGGTTTCTTACTCAAAATGCGTTCCAGGTAGGCCCAGTCGACGGTGCGCGCTTGCTGAACCGCCCGCCGCTTGCGCCACATGCGGGGGATGCCCAGGAGCCCCGCCAATTGTCCGCGCAACCGCGCCCGGGCCGCCTCGCCGCGCCAGGCCCGCAGCGCTTCGCCCGCGATGCGTAACTGGGTGCGTAGAATATCCCGCCAGTGGATGCGCCACAGATCCCCCGGATAATCCTTGACCAGGAGATAGACGAAGTTGCGTCCATCGTAGAAACTGGCCGTCGCGCCTCCGCCGGTGGCGCTCAATTTGTGGTAGACGACGGCGCGCGGCGCGTAGATGCAGCGGTAGCCCATCAACTGCGCCCGCCAGGCCAGATCCACGTCCTCGCAGGAGAAGAAGAAATCCTCGTCCAGCAGCCCCACCCGGTCCAGCATTGGTCGCCGGTAGGCGGCGCTCCCGCCGCAGGCGCTGAAGACGTACGTCTCTTCGTCGTACTGCCCCCGGTCCTTCTCCCACACGCCGCGATTGCCGGGCACGCCGTCCACGCGGTAGAAATCGCCCGCCGTGTGGAAGGTGTCGCGCCGATCGAAGAGCAGCATTTTGGAGGCGAGCAGCCCCGCCTCCGGGCGGCGCTCGAAGGCGGCGACGACCTCCGCCAGCCAGTGCGCGTCGGCCTCGGTATCGTTGTTCAGCAGGGCGACGAAGGCGCCCCGCGCCTCGCGCATCCCGGCGTTGCACGCGCCGGCGAAGCCCCGGTTCTCGCCCAGGGGCAGCACACGCACCCAAGGGTAATCGCGAGCCAGCAGTTCCAACGAGCCGTCGGTCGACCCGTTGTCGACGACGATGACCTCGACGCGCGGATAGGTCTGGCGCTGTAGGCTCTCCAGGCAGGTCGGCAGGTGGTGGGCGGCGTTCCAATGAGGGATGACGACGCTCACCAGAGGTTGCGAGTCGGTAGTCGACGAGGACGACGGCATCATCAGGATCCGAGATACGCCTCCAGGGCCGCTTGCCACGGGCGGAACACGATTCCCAGGGCGGCGGCCGCCGTATTGGCCAGCGGCGCGAAGCGGGGCGGCGTCGAGGGGCGGTCGAAATCGGCCAGTTCAATTGGTTCGACCGGTACGTCCGCGCACCCGCCTAGCCGCAATACCTCGCGCACGTACTCGTAGCGGGAGCAATGCCCGGCGTTGACCAAGTGATACACCCCGTAGGCCCCGGTCTGGATGAGGGCGGCGATGGCCTGGGCCAGGTCGAGGGCGTAGGTCGGGTTGCCCACCTCGTCTGTCACCACGCGCAACTTGCCCCGCTCCCGGGCTAACTGGATGATGCGGTGCGGATTGGAGAAGTTGCGCCCGCCGGGGGCGTAGAGCCAGGCGGTGCGGGCGATGTAAAAGCGATTCAGCAGGTGGCGCGCGAACCACTCGCCGGCCGTCTTCGACCGGGCGTACGGGTTGATGGGGTGGGGCGGATCCCACTCGCGGTAGGGCGCTGTCGCCGTGCCGTCGAAGACCTCGTTGGTGCTGACGTGGAGCAGCGCCGCGTCGTTCGCCGCGCAGGCCAGGGCCACGTTCTGGACGCCCAGCCCGTTGACTCGGTAGGCCTGGTCGGGGTCGCGGGCGCAGCCGTCGACGTCGGTCCAGGCGGCGGTATTGATGACCACGTCTGGCTGGAAATTGGCGATGGCTGCTGTAATCGCCGCGCGGTCGGTGACGTCGGTATCCGGCAGATCGCAACCGGCGCACGTGTGCCCGGCCAGCGCTTCGCCAAGCGCCTGCCCTAATTGTCCCTTGCAACCGGTGATGAAAACACGCATATGGCCTCCCAATTACAAATAAAAAGCTCGAGCAACTTACAAACTAAAAAAGTGTAGGAAATTGATTATTTGGTAGTGTCCCTGGACAATTGAGATAATTTCTGGCATACTATCAGTCATCCCATCATACACGGAGGTAAGAGATGAAGCTGACAGCATACCTGATCGTATTGTCGTTGATTTTGACATATTGGTCAACTGGCCTTGGCAACTCAAGGGCAGTCACAGAGCCAGAGGGCCA
>DAOTUC010000005.1:0-2408 GCA_034437315.1 Anaerolineae bacterium | reverse complement strand
TTCTGGCTGGCGGAGGGCAGCGCGGGCATCGCAGCGCTGGAGGCGCTGATCGCCCACATCCCCAAGCACATTCCCGTCATCCTGGACGCCAAATCGAACGACGTGGGGCATACAGCCGCCGCCTACGCCCACGCCGCTTTCGACAAGCTGGACGTTGACGGGGTCACAATCAACCCATACCTGGGCGTGGATACGCTCAAACCTTTCCTGAGCGACCCGTCGCGCGGCGTCTTTCTCCTGACCCGCACGTCCAACCCATCGGCGCCGGACTTGCAGGATCAGCGGGTCGATGGCGCGCCGCTATACGAAAAGGTGGCCCAATTAGCCGCGCAATGGGACGCCGATCTGCCCGGAACATGCGGCCTGGTCGTCGGCGCCACTTACCCGGAGGAGCTGACTCGCATCCGCCAATTAGCGCCCCGGCTGCCGTTCCTCATTCCGGGCATCGGCGCCCAGGGTGGAAACCTGGAAACCGCCGTCAGGCAGGGCCCGACGAGCGAAGGGATCGGGCCGGTCATCAACTCCTCACGGGGCGTCATCTACGCCTCATCGGGCGATGATTTCGCCGAGGCGGCCCGCGAGGCGGCGTCCGCGCTACGGGCGCGCATTAACCAGGTCAGGGCGGATGCTAAACATCCGGCGGATACCAAACATCCGGCGGATACCAAACATCCGGCGTATGCCAATCCGTGGCCCGGTCATACATCGTCACTGGCTCAACAGCTATTCGACGTGGGTTGTGTACAATTCGGGACGTTCACGCTCAAATCGGGCATCACCTCCCCCATCTACATCGACCTCCGGCTGCTGGTGAGCGATCCGCCGCTCCTGCGCGAGGTTGCCCGCACGATGGCTAACCGCGCCCGGGATCTGGCCTTCGACCGCATCGCCGCCATCCCTTACGCCGGGCTGCCCATCGGCGCGGCCCTGGCCCTGGAGATGGAGCGACCACTCATCTATCCCCGGCAGCGCGCCAAGGCCCACGGCACGCAGCGCATCATTGAGGGAAAGTACAAGGCGGGAGAAACAGTCCTCATCGTGGACGATCTCATCACGCGGGGCGACAGCAAGATGGAGGCGATCGCGCCGTTGGAAGAGGCGGGTCTGAATGTGTCGGACGTCCTGGTGCTGGTCGACCGGGAGCAAGGGGGCGCGCGAGATCTGGCCCAGAAAGGCTATAAACTGCACGCCACCCTCCGCCTGACCGACATCCTGGAAAGCCTGCGCGCTTCCGGGCGCATCACACCGGCTGAGCACGCCGACGTATTCCACTATCTGGCAAATAGCAAATCATAGGCGCGAGTATGGAAGTGAAAGAGGCGAAAACAACGATAGACGTAGACATATCCACAACGCTCTGCGGCGTCCGCTTGCCCAACCCCACCGTGCTCGCTTCGGGAGTGCTGGGGCTGAGCCACGAGGTGATGGCGCGGGTCGCCAGGTCGGGCGTGGGCAGCGTGACCACCAAATCATGTAGCCTCAAGCCCAGGCCGGGCTACCACAACCCAGTCATTTTGGATTGGGGGTCGGGGCTGATCAACGCCGTAGGGCTTTCCAATCCCGGCGTCGAGGTTATGGTGGAGGAGATTCAAGCCGCACGGGAAAGGCTGGCCCCCCTGGGCGTCCCCATCATCGCCAGCATCTTCGCCGAGACGATCTACGATTTCGGCACCATCGCCCGCTTCATCTCAGAGGCGCGCCCCGATCTCATCGAGGTAAACATCTCGTGCCCCAACATCGACGATCGCTACCGGTTGATGTTCGCCGCCGACCCTTACGTGGCGGGACAGGTCACCCGGCGGGTCAAGCAAAACACCGATATCCCGGTTCTGGTCAAGCTCTCGCCCAACGTGACCGACATCGTGAAGATCGCGCAGGCGGTGGTTGACGCCGGGGCTGACGGCCTCACCGCCATCAATAGCCTGGGGCCGGGCCTCATCCTCGACGTCGAGACCGGTCGACCGGTGCTCGCTCACGGCACAGGCGGGATCAGCGGGCCGGCGATGCGGCCCATCGCTGTGCGGTGCGTGCGTGACATCTGCCAGGCGGTAGACGTACCCGTGATAGCGGTCGGCGGCGTCTCCAATGGGCGGGACATCGTGGAGATGCTGATGGTCGGCGCGACGGCCGTGGGCATCGGGTCGGCTGTCAATTATCGGGGGATTCGGGTCTTTGAGAAAGTGGGCGCGGAATTGAAAGCCTACATGGTCGCGCACAATTACAACCGGTTAGAGGAGTTCCGGGGAAAGGCGTTGTAAGTTTGGGGTTTCAAGTTTGGCGTTGCAGGCTGACGCCGCTGAGCAGGAGCAACGCAAATCCTATGGCGCAGACCGCCACGCCCCACCCTATACCGACCGGCGTCCCGTACAACGCAGAAACCAATGGACGGAAGCGCAGGAACTGGTACA
>DAOTUC010000004.1:0-4414 GCA_034437315.1 Anaerolineae bacterium | reverse complement strand
GGCTACAACATAATGGTTCTGCAATCGTTCACCCATTCGCGCCAATACAATCTTTGTTATCCGCACTTTGTTCTCTGATCGCTCATCTCGCAAGCGCAACAATACCACACCCCGATGTGCTTGTCCACTGGGGATACTCGCGCAAAATCTCCTCGGTTGAAATACCCTGTCCCAGCATCTTTAAAATCAGTCCCACTGGGATTCGTGTCCCGCGAATGACCGGCTTGCCAACCATAATCTTGGGGTCCACTGTGATTCGTTTCAGCAAATCCTCATTCCTCATTTGCCCCTCTCCTTCCCCCTAACTCTATGACTCTTCCAACCACAGGATCGGCTCCAAGAGAATCAATCGTGTAACACCGTTACAATCCCCGCTCGGCTGATCGCCCATCCCACAGCTCCGGCGTGCGCCCGGCCCTGCCCGCGCCGTCCAGCGCCGCCACTGCTTCCTTCACAATACACTCTGGATCATTCCCCACGATCCGGTTCGTCCCTTGCGTCACCGTCACCGGGCGCTCGGTGTTCTCGCGCAGCGTCAGGCAGGCCTGCCCTGAGCGCGAACCGGAGGTTCGTTGTCGAAGGGGCACACCCAGGATCGTCGTCTCCTCTTGAATTCCTCCGGAGTCAGTCAATACAATCTTCGCGTTCGCCATCAGGTTCAGGAAGTCCAGGTAGCCCAGTGGTTCCGTGATTCGCAGGGCTGGCAGCGATGCCAGACCTGTGGAATAGGCCTCTTCTGTAGAGTCTGAGTTGGAATGTGACGTATTCCACAGGGCCAGCCGGTCATCAAAGCCAAACTCAGCGATCCGCTTCACGGTGTGGGGATGGGCGGGGAAGATGATCGGCAAACGGGACTGGATCTCCGCCAGCGCGTCCAGGATGCCGCTCAAAACTTCGGGAACGTCCACGTTCGAGGGTCGCTGCAGCGTCAGCAGGGCATATTGTGCATGGGTGCGGAGGTGCAGCGGTAAAATCTCCGCCACTCCCTTGCTCCTCCGCTCCTTTGCCCCTCTGCTCCCTAGCCCCCTGGCTCCCCTGCTCAATCAGGTCGTATGCCGCCAGTGTATCCAGCGACAGCGCCCGTTCCTTGTGGCGCAGCAGGCGGATAAACAGCATCCGGTGTCGATCATCACGTTGCCCACGAAGTGGATTTTCGCCTCGTCCACACCCTCACGCAGCAGGTTCTCGTTCGCGTCTCGCTCGGTGGTGAAGAGCAGGTCGGCGATCTGATCGGTCAGCACGCGGTTGATCTCCTCCCGCTGCAAGCGGCAGCATACGGCGGTCGAAGGAGCGCAAGCCGGCCTCCACGTGAGCGACCGGGACGTGAAGTTTACTCGCCACCAGCGTACAGGCCAACGTCGAGTTGACGTCGCCCACCACCAGCACTAGGTCAGGCTGTTGTTCCAATAGCACCGGCTCGAAGGCCAGCATCACTTCGCTGCTTGCTGCGCGCGGTCTGCTCAGCGTGGCTGCCAGAGCCCACCCCTAGGTCAATATCCGGGTGGGGGATGTTCAAGTCATCGAAGAAGACCTGGGACATCGCGTCGTCCTAGCAACGGGACGTTGCCATGCTGCCCAGTATGCACCAACACCTGCTCGAAGCGGTCGGGATACTTCGCGATTTCCTCCACAATGGGCGCGATTTTCATAAGTTGGGCCGCGCCCCAACGACGTGGAGGACTTTAGTACACTTCATTGTGCGTCCCAATGTCGATTAAAACAATCATATCCTCGCTCGATTCTGGATCAGGCTCAAAGGCAAACACAATCCGGCAATCATATGCCACCCAACACGCCCATAGCCCATCCAGGTGTCCCCGGAGCTTGTGCGTCTTTAAAGACGGATCAAAAGCATCCTGCGCCAGCACTTCCAAGATCGCGAAAATACGCTGTCGCAAGCGGGCGTTCCGGCGCGTCGTCTGTTTAAAAGCGCGGAGGAAACTGGAATCCCAGGCTAATCTTCTTATAAATTGATACCAAGCCTAGCTGTCGGACTCGGTCAACAAGTCTTTTTGTAGATCACTCACAGTCCCATACCGGGCATTCCCCTCTCGCACAGCTTGCAGCGTCTCTGATGCATGGCGCGCGATCTCTATACGCCGCTGCTCAATTAAACGGCGACGCATGAGATCTAGCAATGTCTCTTGATCTTGCATTTCCAACGCTTCAATGGCATCAATGGCTTTCTGAAATGGCGTAACTGTATCCCGATCCATCATGGTCAACCTCCCACAAATACGCGGCGATTATGCTTTTCCAACGGCGCGGAATATAAACCCCTCACTCTGACATTCCGCTGGATCAAAGACGTTCCGCCCATCCACTAACACCGGCGTGTGCATAGCGGCAGAGAGCCTTTCAGGAGTCAGGGCAAAATATTCGCGATGTTTGGTCACCAGCGCCGCGCAGTCGGCCCCGCGCAGCGCCTCGTCCAGGTCAGAGGCCAGCGGAACTGCCCATCGCCCAGAACGCGCTCCCAATCGGCCACGCCCACAAAGTGGGGGCGCGCACGAACGGATCGTGGGCCACCACCTCGACCCCGCGCGCCAGCAGCAAGTTGGCCAGGGCGGCCGCCGGGGTGTTGCGGGTGTCGTCGGCGTCCTCCAGGTAGGAGACGCCCAGCAACGTCACCTTTGCCCCTGCCAGTCCCCGCCTCCGCCAGCGCTTCCTCGATCAGCGCCAGCATGTGGGCCGGCATCCTGTCGTTGATCGCCCGTGCCAACGGGATCAAGCGAATGGGGAATGACGAATAGCGAATGACTGATCGGCGGGCTGGCCGTAGGTCTTGACGCCGTACTTGAGCAGCCACGAGTCCTTGGGCAGGCAATGGCCGCCCACGCCCGCGCCGGGGACATGCACGTGCCGGTCGGGCCGGGCGTTGATCAGTTCCCGTACCTCAAAGACGTTCACGCCCATGCGCTCGCACAGGGTGGGGGTGCTAGGAGCAGGGGGATAAACAACATCCCCAGGAGCGCTATTATCGCCGCCATCAATGTCCAACATCGCTTCATATTGACTCCGGTAAGGGGGCGATCACGGAGAATCGCCCCTACGTTCCACGTCGAGGGTGCCCGCCGATGGAGCATACCTGTTAGCTTTCCCCAGTTGGTAATTCGCCGGACAGTACATCGAGCAGTTCAACGATACCCATTCTTTCGCCAGACACAACGTTTCCTTCGTCTCCAACGTGCACGTGATGAGGGAAATTCGGAAGATCGGGGTAGTGCTCAACGTTGTCCCACCGTTTGCGCAGGACTCGACGTTCGTTATCCATCCACTGATACCGATAACGATACGTCACGTACTCGTCATCTTCAAGCAGAAAGTATTCCGCCGCCTCCAAGAAATCGCCATTGCACAGTGCCATCCTGACGCGAATGTATCCTCGCTCTGGCCACACCTTTTCTTCGATGATGGTAAAGGTGTCAATGAGAGAACTAACTGGTCGCTAGTTGAGCTTTCAGTCTCAGAGCGTATTCGGTGGGCGTGGTAGTCATTCAGTAGAAGCTCCAAGCATTTCTATCCGCTTGAGGATGGCTTGGTGCATCTCGTAGAACACGCTCCATTCGACGAAATCAATCGCGTCTCCCAATTCACCGGCCCGGAAGCGGCGATAGAACTCCTCAGATGACATTTGATAGTGGTCTTCGTAATCGACCAAGCGGGCTTCCAGGTCACGCTGCTCCCTACGCGCCCTCTGGATCTCAAGCCCCAACAGTTTATCGATAGTCTGGTCGACTACATCACTGCGGAAGCCCTGGCGGTATAGTCGCTCCAGACCTTGGAGTTTGTCAAGCGTGCGAACTGCGATGCTCATCTTTCCACACCTCCATTTACGAATGACGGATGAAGAATGTGGTCATCAAGCCGTCGGGCAAGATATTATAATGCGGATAGGTTCCCAGGGCAAGGTCAGGCTGGGCCATCAGGCCGTCGGGCAAGGCGAGCATCGCGGCGTTGGTCAGAGCGGCGCTCGCCAGCGTGGGTGTGCTCAGTAGTAAGAAGATAACAACCGTCGCCGCCATCAGTGTCCAAAGCCGTTTCACACCGATATCAAGTGTGCAAGTTTGCAAGTGTGCACATTCGCGGGGAGCATACCGCAGATCAAAGTTTCCTCCACCTTTCCACCACAAATCTCGCTCACGCTGGCTGAAACGAACGAGCAGTATCAGACTCCACGACCCGGATAGCAACTCGCAGGCCCTGTCGTCGTAACTCCTCACTCAACTCCAAAGCTGTATCCCTCATTTCTGGTCGTCGAGCTTGCACTATTACTGTCACGTCAATAACTTGACAATGTTAACTTCAGCAATGATGTTTGTTCAATAGATCAAACAGCACAATCATTATATTGTTATCAGGGCGGATCACGGCCCGCCCGCTGACTATTCAAACGAGATCTCGTCGAACGAGA
>DAOTUC010000003.1:0-4302 GCA_034437315.1 Anaerolineae bacterium | reverse complement strand
GGTCATCGTTTCGGCCACTTGCCTATTTCGTCTAGCGCCAAGCCCCCGTCCGGGGGCGTTTCAGGCGAGATTTGCCCCGAAAACCCGCCCTCGGGACGAGGGCTGAGAGCGTAGCTGGCCGAAACGATGACCAAGGCCATAGTCTCTATACGACAAAATCCAACCGGTTGATCTGCGTCACCGGTTGGATTTTGGATTGCTTTAACTCGAGACGACAAAGCTGCTGTTTTTCTACGAGCCGTATAATCTCAGGTCGACTATGGCTCCTCGGGCGGGATTCGAACCTGCAACCAACCGGTTAACAGCCGGCCGCTCTACCGTTGAGCTACCGAGGAATATTGTGGCCTACATTATACTGCCAACCGCCTGAATGTCAAGCAGAGCGCCGCCCCGCTTCTAACTTGCTCAGAAACCCGACATGACCCTTGCCAGCAACATCATAGGGTGGTATAATGCGCAGCATAGTAGGTACGGAGAGGTAGCATAGTCCGGCCGAATGCGCGCGCCTGGAGAGCGCGTGAGCAGCGATGCTCCGTGGGTTCGAATCCCACCCTCTCCGCCTCAAAAGGGAACGGGTTGGCAATCTGGATAGGTTGCCGGCCCGTTCCCTTTTCTTCATATACACGTAGAAATCGAGAAAATTTTCCTTGCAACCCCTTGTTTTTTGAGTGAGATTGTGATACAATATCATAGAGGACGAAGTAAGTTTTGGCTGTAATAAAGGCTGCTCAGACTTGCGGAGGCTGGGCGGCCTTTTTAGTACGCCCACACTGCTTCGCCAGTTAATCACAAGAAACAAGGAGTATAAAAAATGACCGAAAAAGAAACCGGGACGGTAAAGTGGTTCAGTGACGCCAAGGGGTATGGCTTCATTTCTCGGGAGGGCGGTGATGATGTGTTCGTTCATTATTCAGCCATCTTGGATGAAGGATTCCGCTCTCTGCGTGAGAACCAGCGAGTCGAGTTCGTTGTTGAGCAGGGACCCAAGGGTTTGCAGGCCACGCAGGTTAAAATCCTGTAGCTGAAGGTGGACGACCACGCGCCGGGTGAGGCGGTGGGCGAACTGCTTGAACAAGAATAAAAAACCGCGCGGCTACTCCGCAGGCCGCGCGGTTTTGCATGCCTTTTGTTTTATCACACCAGGGAGACTGTTAAAAAATTCGCTCAGAGGCCCTCCTTGGGCCGATTAGCGCCCCCGGGACGGTGGCTAGAGCAATTATTTGAGACGGGTGTGTTTCAAATGCTTTGAGCGTTGTTTGTAGTGCGGGCGCTAGGTAGCGGCGCTAGGTAGCGGCTTCAGCGCGCTTTTACGGCGATAAATCGCCTACTACGAGCCTTGCCTCAAATGAAATGAAACACACCCATTTGAGACGCGCTTTAGACGTTTTTCCCCAATTTTCCTTCGATCTCCTGCTCCAGCCGGTCCTCTCTTTGCTGTTGATACTCGTCGTAATCGGGCACCACGCGCAAGTACTCTCGTTCCATCAATGGAGACGAGAACATAAAATCGGCCGACGCGCGATTGGTCGCTGCGGGAATGTTCCACAGCACAGCCAGCCTCAACAGGGCTTTCACGTCGGGATCGTGAGGTTGTGATTCCAACGGATCCCAGAAGAATACCAGAAAATCGATCTCCCCGCTGGCGATCAGCGCCCCGATCTGCAGATCGCCTCCCAGGGGGCCGCTTTGCATCCGGTTTACTTCAATGCCCAATTCCAATTGCAGCAGCCATCCCGTGGTCCCGGTCGCGTATATCTTGTGTTGGATCAGGGAGGGCTGGTTAAATCTGGCCCATTCCAGCAGGTCGTCTTTCTTGCTGTCGTGGGCGATCAGGGCGATTCTCTTTCTGGGGCCAATCGGCAACGTTTTGAATTCCATGACTCCTTTCCTTTCTCTTGACCTATCTGATTCACGATTGGCGATCGTCGATCAGCTTTCGTTTACGCCGGAGAAGAAGCAGCCGCCGCCTATGATAATCAACCTGGTTCCGCCCCGCCTCGGGGCGCTAAGATGCCCGATCATCTGGCGATTGTGACCTACCGCGTCACGCTGCGGGGACGCCCGGCCCCCGGCGATCTGTTTGGCCTCCTGCGAATTGATCATGACGCTCTGCCGCCCGCGACAGTTTTACACCCCAAATTGACGGCTCGCGCTTTCCAACTCCTGGTGCGGGCTGGCTGCGCGTGGTTTTGATGGTTCGCGTACGCGGCGTGTAAGCGAGTCGATTACCCCTCGGCTTTGATGGTCACGACGCCGATGACGCCCTCCCCGCCGTGACAGGCCAACACGGTGGTCGCCTCTTTGATCCAGATGCGCTCCCGGGGAAAACCGGTTCGCTCAGCTAGCCGGTCGGCGATCTCCATCGCCAGTTCCTTCCTGCGGGTGTGAACGACAGCCAGGCGTTCGAATGCGCCGCTGCTTTCCACCGTATCCAGAAGCCAGTTCACGCCCCGGCCGAAGGAGCGAACGACGCGCACCAATCGCAGTTGGCCGTCGACGAAGTTGACGATGGGTTTGATGTTCAGCATCTGGGTCATACGGTTCACCACGGCTATAAAATCGGCCGCTCGTCCCCCATGACGGAGATTCTCCAACGTGTTGAGCAGAATCGTCAATTGCACCCGCGAGCGCATATCGTCGAGCATGTCCAGGATATGTCGCATCGACTGCCCAGCCTGCGCGGCTTTGGCGGACGCCACGGCCTGGAAGCCCAGCCCCAGAGAAAGGGAGGAGGAATCGAACACTTTGACCGCCTCGCCAAATTGTTGGGCGGCCAAACGGGCGGCGTTGAACGTCCCGCTGTGTTTAGCCGTGACGGTTAGACATAACACCTGTTTGCCCCGGTCGATGAGTTGAGCGAAGATCTCTTCGAATGCGCCCACGGATGGTTGGGACGTTTGAGGGAAGTGAGGACCGGCGACCTTGGCCCAGAACTCGTTCACGGATAGGTCGCCCTCTTGATATTCCTCCGGACCAAATCGAACGATGAGTGGCACGACAATGATCTTCAACTGTTCCAGTAATTTCCTCGGCAGGTCGCAACTGCTGTCGGTCACAATTTGTATTAGTTGTCCCATTCTTGTTCCTCCTCTCTTGAATTCCCTCTTTTGAACAAGGTGACCGGTTCGACCAAGCCTCCCGAACCTGCGGGAGGTTGTAAAGTGTCGGGTAATCAGATCCAGGTCAGGAGGCGACTTGCGGCGCGTGGGAGATAGGCAGGGTGAAGATGAATTGGCTGCCCTTGCCATCAGGGCCGTCTTCGACCCAGATGGACCCATCGTGGGCTTCGATGGACAATTGGCAGAAGGTGAGCCCCAACCCGGAACCTCGACGGCGGCCCACGTTCCCCTGGACCTGGGTGAATTTCTCGAAGACGCGGGCGCGTTCCTCTGGCGGGATGCCGGGGCCGGTGTCTATGATGCTGACGCGAACCCAATTTCCATCTCGCGCCGCCGCGACGCAGACGCGGCCCCCGGCCGGCGTAAATTTGAGAGCGTTGTCCAGGAGATTGCTGAGCACTCGTTGGATAACGTGACGGTCGGCTTGAACCGGCGGGAGACCCGGCGCGATCTCGGCGGCGAGGACGATTTTCGTGCGCTCGGCCAAGGGGTTTTCTTCCTCCACGATATCTTCGATCAGAGAGGCGAGGGAAACCGGTTTTTTCTGGAAGGTGAAAGCGCCCTCTTCCAGGCGGGCGATGTCCAGAAGCGTGTCGACCAGGTAACGCATGCGGGTGACCGAGCGCGTCATAGCCGCCAGGACCGGTTGAACAAATTCACTTTCTTCTTCAGCGCATGTGCTGCGGTTCAACAATTCCAACCCGCTGTAGATGACGCCCAGGGGATTGCGCAGGTCGTGGACAATCATGTCGGCCAATTCCTCCCGCAAGCGCAAAAGCTCTTCCAGGCGGGTTTTTTCAGTGCGCAGGCTTTCGACGCGATCGATGGCCTGATGGTAAGATTGGCCAAGGTTGACGCGCATGTTGTCGGAATTGGTCAAGCGGTCGGTCATCGTGCAGATGATCTCGGCGGAGAGAGATGGGACGTCCTGTAATGCGTGGTTGAAATCCTGTTTAGAAACGTGTAAGACGGTGGAATCATCCATCGCCTTTACAGTGGCGGAGCGAGCGCGACCGGTGACGGCCCCCAGTTCACCCACCGTTGTCCCCGGCTCGATGGACGAGAGTTGGAAGAGTTGACCATCCTCTGTTTCGTGGTAGACGCCCAGCCGTCCGGCCTTCAGGTAATAGACGCCGTCGCTCATCGTGCCCTGACGCAAGAGGGTATCTCCCCCGCTCAGTTT
>DAOTUC010000002.1:0-17102 GCA_034437315.1 Anaerolineae bacterium | reverse complement strand
CTTTGCGGCTCTCTTCAATCTCTTCTTTTGGCCTTTCGAGATCGTTTTCAGCTTGTTGCAGCGATTGATCGGCGTGCGCGGTATGCCCTATCTCTTCGTGCTGCCAAATTTACTCATATTCGGGATCTTCATCTTGTTCCCTATGCTGCTCAACTTTGTGTACGCTTTTACGGGCGGCGCCCAGTTTTTCCCCGATCAACGGCCCTGGATCGGCACGGCAAACTTTGAGCAACTCATGACCTGTGAGAGTTTCCTCAACCCCAACACCTGCCGCGAAGACATCTTCTGGCGGGCGGTCTACAACTCGATGGGCTACGTCGTCTTTCAGGTCGCCTTATTGGTCATCGTTTCGATGATCACCGCCCTGGCGCTCAACCGCAACATCAAGGGGCGCGGCTTTTTTCGGAGCGTCTTTTTCTACCCCGTGTTGCTTTCGCCCATCGTCGTCGCCCTCATCTGGAAATGGATCTTGCAGGAAAACGGATTGCTCAATGGGATCATCACTGGCCTGGGCTACAACAAAATGCCCTTTATGGTAAACGCGAGTTGGGCCCGTTTCTGGGTCATCATCATCAGCGTGTGGGCGAATATGGGATTCTACACCCTCATTCTGTTGGCCGGCCTGCAAGCGATCCCGCCGGAATTGTACGAAGCCGCCGAAATCGACGGGGGGAATAATTGGCAGGTTTTTCGGAACATCACGTTGCCGCTGCTGATGCCCAGCCTGGTGGTGGTGCTGGTGCTATCGTTGATCCGGGCGGTGCAGGTCTTCGACGTGGTCTTCGCCTTTACCGGCGGCGGTCCCGGCACGGCGACCACGTACCTCGTCCAGTACATCTATAACAAGGGTTTCGCCAGTCCCACCAAACAGTTCGGCCTCGCTGCGAGCGCCTCGCTGCTGATGGCTGGCGTGTTGATCGTGTTGACGATGGCGCAACTGCTATTGCGTCGGGAGGAGGAGATCTAGAACGATGGACAGGATACTAAATTTTCTCGCGCGAACGCGGGGGGGCGTTAAACTACACTTCACCGACATCCTCACCTATCTGTATCTCAGCCTGGGGACGATCGTGATGTTCGGGCCGGTGGTGTGGCTGGTGTTGTCCTCGTTCAAAACCTCGGCCGAGGTGGTCAAATTCCCCCCACGTCTGTGGCCCTATCGCCAGGAGATGGTCGAGATCGAAGAATATGAGGAGCCGCTGCCGCTGTTCACCGTCACGCTTGAGGATGGGTCCACCGTTCAGATGGCCCAGGTGCGCCGCATCGGCCTGGAGGGGCAGATGGTCGATCCGGACAATCCCTGCGAAATCGTCAAGGTCCACATCAACGATCGTGAGCCGGTTGAATCCATTACCTTTAGCCTGAATAATTACATCGAAGGGGTACAAAGCTTTAACTTCGCCCGCTACTTCTACAACAGCGTCGTCGTGACCATCGTCGCGACGATTTTGACGCTGCTCGTCAACAGTATGGCCGCCTTCGCGCTGGCAAAATATCGGTTTCGCGGGCGTATGACGATCTTCCTCGTGATGATCAGCACGCTCATGGTCCCGCTCTCGGTGGTGCTCGTGCCGGTTTTCCTGGTCATCACGCGCGTCGGGTGGAACAACAACTTGCTGGGCGTGATCGTGCCGGGGGCCGCGACGCCGACCGGTATGTTCCTGCTGCGGCAGTATATGTTGACCATCCCCGACGATCTGCTCGACGCCGCGCGCATCGACGGGGCCAGCGAGTGGCGCATCTATTCACAAATCATCCTGCCGCTGGCCCGCCCCGCCCTGGCTGTGCTGACGATTTTCTCGGTCATGTGGCGTTGGAACGATTTCCTCTGGCCCCTCGTCGTGCTCAGTCGCAGCGAGGTCTTTACCTTGCAGGTCGGCCTGCAATCGTTCCAGGGGCAATTGAACGTCCAGTGGCACTTAATCCTGGCGATGACGGTTTTGACGCTGTTGCCGATCACGCTGATCTTTGCTTTCCTGCAGCACCACATCACCACAGGCATCGCCACGACCGGAATGAAATGACACGGGAGGATTTTATGGAACAATATCGAAAAAAGGCAAGAGAAATTCGCAAACTGACGATCGACAGCATCGGCTATCTGGGCGTGGGGCACGTCGGCGGCTCGATGTCGGTGGTAGAAGTCCTGACGCTCCTGTACTACAAGCACATGAACGTCGATCCGGCCAATCCCAGGAAGCGCGACCGGGACCAACTGGTCATGTCCAAGGGACACGCGGGGCCGACGCTGTACAGCATCCTGGCCGACAAGGGCTTTTTCCCGATGGATTGGTTGCACACGCTCAACAAGGGGGGCACCAACCTCCCCAGCCATTGCGACCGGAACATGACGCCCGGCGTCGACATGACCACCGGCTCCCTGGGCCAGGGCCTCTCGGCCGCCGTGGGCATCGCGCTGGGCAACCGCCTGGATGGCGTCGACAGCACCGTCTATTGCATCATCGGCGACGGCGAGAGCAACGAGGGCCAGGTCTGGGAGGCGGCGATGGCGGGCGCTCAGTTCGGCGTGAGCAACCTGATCGCTTTCACCGATTACAACAAGATGCAAATCGACGGTTACGTCCACGAGGTGATGAATATCGAGGATCTGACCGCCAAGTGGGTGGCCTTTGGGTGGTTCGTGCAACGGGTCGACGGGCACGATTTCGCGCAGATCGACCAGGCGATTGAGCGGGCCAAGGCAGAAACCCACCGCCCATCTATGATTGTGCTGGATACGATCAAGGGCAAGGACATCTTCTTCGCCGAGGGCAAACTCAGCAATCACAATATGAAAGTCGAGTACGAGGCTGCCCTGGAGGCCATCGCTAGGTTGGACGAACGTAGATGCGGCGAAACCATTGTTTCGGATGAGAAAGCGCGGCTGCACGGCCGGGTGAGAAAGTCGTGAAAACAATGACAGAAAAACAAACGCCAGAGATGCGCGCTGTCTACACCCAGACTTTGCTCCAGTTAGCCGAAAAAGACGAGCACATCGTGCTCCTGGAAGCAGACCTCATGCGAGCCAGCGGGACCAAAGAATTTGAGGAGGCGTTCCCCGAACGGACCTTCAACGTCGGCGTGGCGGAAGCCAACATGGTCGGGATAGCGGCGGGACTGTCCGCCACGGGCAAGATCCCATTCGCCAACACCTTCGCCTGCTTCGCCGCGCGGCGCACCTTCGACCAGTTTTTCATCTCCGCCAATTACGCCCGGCTCAACGTCAAACTGGTGGGCACCGATCCGGGCGTGACGGCGGCCTATAACGGCGGCACCCACATGCCCTTCGAGGACCTGGGCCTGATGCGCAACATCCCCAAACTGCTCGTCTTCGAGCCTTGCGACCCGGTTTCGCTGAAGAAGCTGGTGATCCAGAACGCGCGCCACGCGGGCTGCACCTACATGCGATTGCATCGCGGCCCGGCCGCCGCCATCTACGACGAGGACGCGGAGATCACGCTGGGCCGGGGCAACGTCCTGCGAGACGGGACAGACGTAACGCTCGTCGCCGCCGGCGTGGTGATGATACCAGAGGCGCTGGAGGCGGCCGACATGCTGGCAAACAACGGCGTCTCCGCGGCCGTCATCGACATGCACACCATCAAACCGCTGGACGACGCGCTGCTCCTGGCATACGCGGAGAAGACCGGGGCCATCGTCGCCTGCGAAAATCACCAGATATACAACGGGCTGGGATCCGCCATCGCCGAGACGCTCTCGGAAAACCGGCCGACGCTGATGAAGCGCGTCGGCGTCAACGACGAGTTCGGCGAGGTCGGCGACTTAACCTATCTCAAAGAACGCTTCGGATTGACCGCAGCGCACATCTACCGGCAGGCGAAAGCGCTGCTGGAAGCCAAATAAGCATACAGAGACTATAAAAATTCGCTCAGAGGCCCGTCCCCGGGCCGATTAGCGCTCCCGGGATGGCAGCTAGAGCAATGATTTAAGACCCTCTACACGCAACTGGAGTTTTCCAGCGTCATTAGAATTCGGAAGTCTCAAAAAGCGCATTGAACAACCGATTTTGACGTGATAGTCAATCAGCTTTGCCTCCGAGATACTCGACGGAAGACTTCCGAATTCTTAAGTGGAAAACTCTACACACAAGGAGACCAATTATGACAGACAAACTGAAACTCGCGATCGCTTCCGATTTATCCGGCTTTCCACTCAAACAGGCCATCGTCGAGCATCTGAAGGCGCGGGAGGACATTGAGATCATCGACTTGGGAATCGAATCGGAGGATAAACCGAAGCCCTACGTCGAGCAGGGCCCCAAGGTCGCCCAGGCGATCCAGAGCGGCGCGGCCGAAAAGGGCATCCTGATCTGCGGCACCGGACAGGGCATGGCCATCGTCGCCAACAAGCACAAGGGCGTCTACGCCTGCGTGGTCGACGGGGTCTTCGCCGGTGAACGGGCCAAGATCATCAACAACGCCAACGTCATCACGTTGGGCGGGTGGATCACGGCCCCTTTCCTGGGTACGCAGATCGTCGACGCCTGGCTGAGTGTGGAATTCACCCAGAAAATGGCCTTCAAGAAGGACTTTCTGACCAACGCCTTCAATCAGGTGCAAGCGATTGAGGAAGAGACCTTCAAGTAAAATGAAAGCGCCGAAAATCGTATATATCGGGGCCGGGAGCGCGGTCTTTGGGCTCAAGGCCCTGTCATCCATCTTTCGATCCGAGCGGCTGCACGGCGCAGAGTTGGGGCTGGTCGACATCGACGAGCCGAGCCTCGAGACGATGGCGCGCCTGGCGGAGGTGATGAACCGTGAGTGGGGCGCGGAAATCAGCATCCACAGCACGACCCGCCGCCGCGAAGCGTTGCCAGACGCCGATTTCGTCATTGTCTCGGTGCAAGTCGGCCCCCGCGAAGAGGTGTGGGAGAAAGATTGGCGCATCCCATTTGAGCACGGCCTGCGCCAACCGTACGCCGAAAACAGCGGCCCCGGCGCGTTCGCCCACACCGCCCGCAACCTGCCGCTGATGATCGACATCGCCCGCGACATGGAGGCGCTCTGCCCTGACGCCTGGTACCTCAATTTCACCAACCCCCTCATCCGCCTGACCTGGGCGGTCCACCGCTACAGCCAGATCAAGGTCGTGGGCCTGTGTCACCAACTGTTGTGGGGCTACGCCATCGCCATGGCCATCCTCGCCGAGCGATACGGCGTCTTCATCCCAGAAAACTTCAACGTCCACACCAGTTACGAGAACAAACCCTATCTGGGGCCTGTGATGGCGGCCGGTTACGAACACTTCGATATCAAGGCGGCCGGGCTCAATCACTTCTCCTGGGTGTATGATATTCGCGACCGGGAGACCGGGGAAGACCTGTACCCCGCGCTGCGCCGGCGCTGGCTCGATGGTTATCGGCGAGATTTCGAGCCGCTCTCGCGGGAGATGTTCGAGATATTCGGCCTGATGCCCACGCCGGGCGACGCCCACCTGTGCGAGTTCCTCCCCTGGACCCACGATCCCATCGCCAAGCCCTGGGAGAAGTACAACCTGACGCTGCAAAGCTTTGACGGCAACCGCCAGCGCCGCGCCCACCGGCGGGCCATCGCCGAGGAGATCGTCCGCGGCGAGCGCTCGGTCGAAGAGCTCAGAAATCTCCGCAGCGAAGGCATTCCCGAAATCGTCGAGGGGGTCGCCTTCAACGACAACGCTTACCATCACCAACTCAACCTGCCCAACGACGGCCTGATCCCCAACCTGCCGGACGACGCCATCGTGGAAGTCCCTGGCGTCATCTCCGGGCTGGGCATTCGCGGTTTCAACATGCCCCCCCTTCCCGAAGCGATTGCCGAACTGTGCCGTCGCGAGTTGGTCTACAGTTCGCTGGTGGTGGACGCTTGCTATCACGGGGACAAGGATCTGGCGTTGCAGGCCCTGCTATTCGACCCGATGATGAACGACATCGACCGGGCGCGGGCCATTCTGGACGACTTTATCGTCGAATTCGCCGCATACCTGCCCCAATTCACCGGATAGCCGCGCCCGCCGGAGAGCGCCCTCGTGGAAAAAATCGAGCGACAGCGACACCGTTTGAAACATGCCCTGTTCCCCACCGTCGACGCGATGCTCGCGCCAGAGGCGTTGAGCGCGCTGGCGGAACAGCCGGTGACGTCCGTGCGTCGCCGCCCTCTTCAGGCCGAGTACGCCAAATCCGGCAGCCATCTCCTGGTCATAGAGACAAACGGTGGGCGAGGGCCGCGTTACATCCTCAAACGAATCCTGGCGACCCGCGATTGGCTGATGCGCGCCACCGAGGATCGATGCTGCCGGTCGGTCGCGCTGTGGCAATACGGCTTTTTCGACCGCTTGCCGCCGGAAGTGGGGCACACGATTGTCGCCTGCGCGCAGGATGGCGCAGGGCGGGCGCTCCTCATGCGCGACATTGACGCGGCGCTCGTGCCCTACGCCCGCTTCAGCGTCGCCGACAATGCGTACTTCCTCGACGCTATGGCCGCCCTGCACGCCGCCTTCTTCGAGTCGCCCGAACTGGGCAATCCAGCGCTCGGCCTGTGCACATTACGACACGTCTACACCATGTTCTCTCCACGGACAGGCCGCCGCGAAGCGGAAAGCCCGGACGAGATCCCCCGACGCATCCTGGAAGGTTGGGACCTGGTGCGGGCGCTGGTCGCCCCAGACGTGGTCGACGTCGTCGAGGCGCTGTTGGCCGACTCGACCCCATTGTGCCAGGCCCTCGCTCGTTATCCCGCCACACTGATCCACGGCGATTGGCGGCACGCCAACCAGGGCATGTTGTGCGGAGAGCAAAAACAGGTTATCATGCTTGATTGGGAGCTCGCCGCCGCCGCGCCGCCGTCGGTGGAATTAGGCCGTTACCTGGGGACCAACTCGGCGCTCCTGCCGGTTTCCAAGGAAGCGGCGCTCGCGCACTACCGGCAGCGGCTGGCGCATCGTCTGGGGGAGCGCTTCGACGAAAGTTGGTGGCGCCCTCAATTGGAGTTGGGGTTACTCGGCGGTTTCGTCCAGGATGGATGGGCCATCGCCCTGAAAGCGACCCATTGGCGCATCGGCGCAGGCGAGCGCGAGCACTGGCAAGCCGACCTGCAATGGTGGTCCCAACAGGTGCGCATCGGCGCCAGGCGGCTATAAGGCCTAATGGAGTGCCAGCGTCCCGCTGGCATATGCCGTCAGGATGACGGCGGTCCATCCAAAACGGAGATGACTGATGTTCAAGTGGCTGACCAATCTATTCAATCGACAACCAAGCGATGAACGGACGCTGGCGCTGGAACGCGAGGTTCAGACGCTCCGCCTGGACCTTGACGAGAAGGATCGCGCCATCGCCCGACTCCAGGCCGACCTGGACCGCCAGCGCGACGGGGCCGACGCGCAGGTCGAACAAGTCGCCCAGGCGCGGATGGAGCGGCTCTTCGCCGACGTCGCTGCGCCCGTGGCGCAACTGCTCACCCAGGCCCACCTGGTGGAGGTCGAGGGCCGCCCGGTGCAGGCCGGGGACGTCCTCGCCGTCGCCCGACGGCTGGTGCGCGCGCTGGAGGATCAAGGGTTAACGCTGGAAGGAGCCGTCGGCGAGAGCGCGCCCTTCGACCCGGCCCGGCACGAACCCTTGAGCGCCCACAACGACTTGCAGCCGGGCCAACCGGTGCTCGTGCGCTTTGTCGGCGTGGCCTATCGCGGCCGGCGATTGCGCAAGGCTGGCGTCGAAAGGGTGGAGGGCTAGGCAATGGCCGGACGATTGGGCGTCGACTTCGGCACGTCGAACACCGTCGTGACCGTCTGGGACGAGGCGCGGCAGGAGGGCGCGCCGCTCCACATCCCCGATTACGGGCGAATCTACCGGCAGGGGGATGGCGAATATGCAGAGGACATATCGCTCGTCCCCTCGCTGATCCATTACGCGCCCGATCACCGACGCTGGATCGGCGACCAGGTGCGCCAGCAGAACCTCTACGAATCCCCGCACACCTTCCGCTGGATGAAGCGCTACATCGCCAACCGCAGCCCGATTGAGCGCCGGTTGGCCGGTTACGAGAAGCCCATCTCCCACTTCCAGGCCGGGCGGGACTTTCTCTCCAGCGTGCTCCTATTCGCCGCCGAGGAATTGAACATCGGCGACGAGGAAATCGCGTTGACGGCGCCGGTCGAATCCTTCGAGCATTACGAGGATTGGCTGACTGAGGTCGCCGAGGCGGCCGGTATGCCTCGCTTCCGCTTGATCGACGAGCCTTCGGCGGCGGCGCTGGGGTATGGGGCCCACATCCAGCCGGGCGACGTCTACCTGATCTTCGATTTCGGCGGGGGCACGATGCACGCGGCGGTGATCCTCATCGAAGAGGAGGGGCAGGCGGAAGCAGCGATGCGCGGCGGTCGTCGCTGCCGGGTGCTGGGCAAGGCCGGGGCCGACCTGGGCGGGATGACGCTCGACCAATGGCTCTTCCAGGCGGTGTTACGGCAAAACGCGCGCACCGACGACGATGAAGACGTGCGCCCCCTCAGCCGGGCGCTGCTGATTGAGTGCGAGCGGGCGAAGGAGCGGTTGTCATTCCACGAGCGGGCCGACGTCAGCGTCGTCGATCCACATAGCGGCGCGGCGCTCGCGGCGACGTTCACCCGCGAGCAGTTCGAGGCGATCCTGGAGGAGAACCAGGCTTTCACCACCCTCGATCGCACCATCCGCCGGGCGCTCAACGACGCCCGCGAGCGGGGTTACGCCGAGCAACACATCCAGGCGGCGCTGATGGTCGGCGGCGGCAGCCAGATCCCCGCCATCCAGCGCACCCTGCGCCGCATCTTCGGGCGGGAACGGGTCAAGCTCAACCGTCCGCTGGACGCCGTGGCCCGGGGCGCGGCCGCCTTCGCGGCCGGGGTCGATTTCTACGACCACATCCAACACGATTACGGCATCCGCTACGTCGATCGCCAGAAAGGGGGCTACGATTACCGCCTGATCGTCGAACGAGGCGCCCCCTATCCGACGGAAGAACCGATAGCCCGGCTGACGGTCAAAGCGGCCTACGACGGACAAGCCCGGCTGGGTCTCGCCATCTACGAGATCGGCGCGTCCCGACGCCGGGACGCTTCCCAGGCGATGGAGCTGGTATTCGACCCCTCCGGCGCCGCCCGTATCTCGCCGGTCTCGCCCGACGACGAGGATCGCCGTTCTTACTTTTGGATGAACGAGGGTCAGCCGACCTTCCTGGAGGCCAATCCGCCGGCCCAGCAGGGCGAACCCCGTTTCGAGGTCGCCTTCTCCATCGACGGCAACAAGCGGCTGCTGGTCACCGCCCGCGATCTCCAGACCGGGCGCACGATCTACCGGGATTATCCGGTGGTCAAATTGACTTGAACGTTGGACGTTTGGTGCAACGATTGATTATCTGGATCACGAATGACACGAAGCACGAATGTCACGAATTTATGGACTTTGAGGTTGGAGACTGGAAAGTATTCGTGCTATTCGACTAATTTGTGCTATTCGTGATAAAAAATCGGAGGTGAAGAGATGTCGCAAATCGTCCGTATCAAAAAGACCCACATGGTCGAGCGGGAATATCTCACCGGCGCGTTGGAGGACATGGGCCACAAATGGCAAGAGAACGCCCGGCTCGGTCTGTTCGGCCGGCGCGTGGACATCAAAATCCGGGGGATGAACGTCGGTTTCAACAAGTCCGGCTCGGCCTACGAGATGGTGATGGTGGGCGGGTTCAGCGTCAAAAATCGCGACTTATTGCAAGCGCTGATCCAGCGCTACGCTTACCAGGCCGCCCGCGCAAAGCTGGAGGCGCAGGGCTTCTCGCTCGCCAGCGAGGAAGTGCAGCAGGACGGACGCATCCACCTGACGCTCCGGCGGATGGCCTGACAGATTGTCGGAGGAAAATGATGGAATTACAGGAAATTGAGGTCTTCATCGATCAGAATGGACAAGTGCAAATTGAAGTGCACGGCGTCAAGGGGAAAAAGTGCCTGGCGCTGACGGAGGACCTGGAGGCCGCGCTGGGCGGCGAGATCGAAGAGCGCCAGATGAAACCGGAGGCCTATGAGACCGTACAAGAAGAAGTTAAAGAACGGCGGCGGATTCACGGCGGCAAGTAGCGCAGCGCACCCGGAATGAGCGAGCAGAGCTTACGCATTCACGATTTTCTCCCCGCCAGCCGGGCCAACGGCCCCGGCTGGCGGGCCGTCATCTGGGTCCAGGGATGCTCGCTGAATTGCCCGGGCTGTTTCAACCCGGAGACCCACGCGCCCACCGGCGGCGAGAGTGTCCCGGTCGACGCGCTCGTCCGGCGCATCGTCGCCCTGGCGGAACCGAGCATTGAGGGCGTCAGCGGCGGCGAGCGCGGCTCGCTCGATGCACGCCATCGGCGAAACGTCGCGCGGGCGGAATTTGCTATTGAAGGCATCAGCATCAGCGGCGGCGAGCCGTTGGAGCAGGCGCGCCCGCTGCTGGCCCTGTTGCGCCGGATCAAGGCCAAGTGCGCGCTCTCAGTCGTGCTCTTCACCGGCTACAGTTGGGCCGAGATCCAAGGCTGGCCTATCGCCCGGGACGTGCTGACCTGTGTGGACGTGCTCATCGCCGGGCGTTACGACGCCACGCAACCCATCCGGGAACCCTTGCGCAGTTCGGCCAACCAAACGCTGCACCGGCTCACCGACCGCTACACCGAGGCCGACCACCAGGCGATCCCCCCGGCCGAGATCATCCTCACAGTCGAGGGCGAGGTCCTCCTCAGCGGCGCCGATCCGGTCAAGTGGTAGGCTCTTCAGATGGCTTGACACCCATGTCCACCCTACACTTGGAATTCATCGGGCCTATGGCGCGCCCTCGCTCAAGCGCTCCGCCTCCATCGCCAGTTCCACGTATTCCTGTTTCAGCAATTCCTGCTCCTGGACATCGAACAAAGCCAGCATCTCGCTGATTAGCTCCGCCTTCCGCTCGGCGTCCTGCCGCGACCAGGTGCGGCTCTTGATCTCCAGGAACACGCCAGGCAACGCCGGTTGCGTCAACCGGTCCACGTTGATGGCGAAATCGGTGCCGCCGTAGCGAACCCGGTAACGCTCGCGCCTCTTCTGGACCTTGATGGCGCTCGCCGGGTTGAAATACTCACGATAGAAGCGCTGGCTGCGCGTCGCCGGGGCGTCGAAACGGGAACGGGAGAGCAAGATCGAGCACGCGTATTCTCGTTCCTTCGTCTCGGTCGAAAGCGTCAGCCGGTAGAAGACGTCCTCCACTTCTCCTATCTCGTCCAGCACCTCGTCCTCGCGGTAACGCAGACGGCTGTGGTAGACGTCCTCAAACAGGAAGTAGGTGTCGTACTGCCGCCGGACCGAGGGTTTGACAATCTCTATACCGGGGTCACTCAACAGTTTCTCGACCGGCGCGTCGTTGGGCAGCAATACCTTGACCTGCACCTCGAACATCTTCGTCTGGGCGACTTCCCCGATGGCTAAAAGCTTGCGGAGCACACTCTCCTCCCGCTGGATCAGGAAGGCGTCGACCTTGCTCGCCACGCCCGCCGCCTCGTCCATCAACGCTTGCTCGTCCAGAGTGAGCAGCGCTCGCTCGCGCATCAGCCATTGTCCCTGGCACATCACGTCGCGCACATCGCTCCCCTTGGCCGCGTAGACCAGTTGGGCGTAAATAGCCTCGGGGTCCCGGGTAAATTTGGGCGTCAGGTGGACGCGGCGCAGATCGACGACAGTGACGTCGGCCCGCTTTCCCGGTTCCAACGATCCCACGTGGGAGTCGATGTGCAACGCCCGCGCGCCGCCGATGGTCGCCATCGCCAGGGCCTGACGGGCCGGGAGCGCGGTCGGGTCTCCGCTCACCCCTTTGGCGAGCAAGGCCGCCAACCGCATCTCCTCCCACATATCGAGGTCGTTGTTGCTGGCGGGGCCGTCGGTGCCGATCCCCACATTGATGCCGATGTCGAGCATCTGGGCGACCGGCGCGAAACCGCTGGCCAGTTTGAGATTGCTGGAGGGGTTGTGGACCACGCCCACATCGTGATTCTTCAACGTGCGCATCTCCCCCTCGTCCAGATGGACACAGTGGGCGGCTGTGGCCTTGGCTTCGAACACCCCTTGCTTCTTCACCCACGGCACGACTGGCATGCCATATTCATCCCGATGCTCGTTCACCTCCTGTTCCGTCTCCGCGATGTGGATGTGCAAGGGGACGTCGAACTCCAACGCGAGTTGAGCGCACTGTTGCAGCAGGTCGTCGGTCGTCGTGTAGGCGGCGTGCGGCCCCAGAGCGGGCATGATCAGGGGATGCCCCTTCCAACGCTGGATGAAATCGTGGGTGTGCTCCAGGCTTTCGTCGTAACTCAGCGCGTCGGGGGTCGAGAACTTGAGTAACGTCTCGGCGCAGACGGCCCGCATCCCGGCCTGGGCGGCCGCGTCGGCTACCGCTTCCTCGTAATAATACATATCGGCGAAACAAGTGACGCCGGAACGGATCATCTCCGCGCAGGCCAATTGGGTCCCCAACCAGCAGAAATCGGGCCGCACAAACTCGTTTTCCACCGGCATCATATATCCCATCAACCACACGTCCAATCGCAGATCGTCGGCCACGCCTCGCAACAGGGTCATTGGGGCGTGGGTATGGCCGTTGATCAACCCGGGAATCACCGCGCAGCCGCTGCAATCGACCACGTCGTCGCCCTCGTAGGCGGCCATGATCTCATCGACCGGCCCGACCGCTTCGATACACCCCTCCCGCACAGCGAGCGCGCCGGGCGTCAAGAGATCAAAATCGTCGTTCATCGTTATGAGACAAGCATTCGTCAAAATCACGTCCACAGTTTTCATAGATCACTCCTTTTGCTCAGTCAATAAAGGAGTTCATTATAGACCGAATCCAATCATCGTGCAATTTTCCAAACTCTCAGTGTTTGTGTATAATGACAGGTAACCCACAAACTTTTATAGAATTGGAGTTTTCCACTTAAGAATTCGGAAGTCTTCCGTCGAGTATCTCGGAGGCAAAGTTGATTGACTATCAAATCGGTTGTTCAATGCGCCTTTTGAGACTTCCGAATTCTAATGACGATTGACTGGAAAACTCCAGTTATAGAAAGGGATGAATATGCAACCCACAGAACTGATCACTAAAAAACGGGATGGAAAAGCATTGTCTAAGGAGGAGATCGAATATTTCATCCAGGAATACGTCCGCGATGAAATCCCCGATTACCAGGCCGCAGCCTGGTTAATGGCGATCTATCTAAACGGCATGACCGCTCAGGAGACCTATGATCTGACGATGGCGATGGCCCACTCCGGCGATACCCTCGATCTGAAAGACATCGCGCCTTTTACGGTCGACAAGCACTCGACGGGCGGCGTGGGCGACAAGGTCAGCTTGGTCGTCGCGCCCTTGATTGCGGCCTGCGGCTTGCCCGTCGCCAAGATGACGGGGCGCGGCCTGGGCTTCACCGGCGGCACCATTGACAAGCTGGAATCGATCCCCGGTTACCGGGCCGTCCTGAGCGAGGCCGAATTCCGGCGGCAACTCCAGGAGATCAACCTCGTGTTGACCGGTCAGAGCGCCGACCTGGCCCCGGCGGATCGCAAACTCTACGCCCTGCGCGACGTGACCGCCACCGTCGAATCGACGCCCCTCATTGTCAGCTCGATTATGAGCAAGAAACTGGCCGCCGGCGCGGACGTCATCGTTTTGGATGTCAAAATGGGCAATGGCGCGTTTATGAAGACGTTGGAGAAAGCGGAGGAACTGGCGAAGGCGATGGTCCAGGTGGGAAAACAGGCCGGGCGCCGGGTGACCGCCCTCATCTCCGATATGAACCAGCCGCTAGGTTGGGCAGTGGGGAACGTCCTGGAGGTACGCGAAGCGATCAACACCCTGCACGAAAGCGGCCCCATCGACTTTCGTGAGCATTGCATGGTCGTGGCGGCTGAGATGTTGTTACAGGCTGATAAGGCCTCCGACACCAACGCCGCCCTGACGTTGGCGTTGGAGACGCTGGCCTCGGGGGCGGCGTGGCGCAAATTCCGGGAACTGGTGGCAGCCCAGGGCGGAGACGTCGCCGCCATCGACAACCCGGACAAACTCCCCCAGGCCGACGTCGTCGAAGCAGTGCCCGCGCCGCGCAGCGGCTATCTATCCGGCATCGACGCCGCCGAGGTTGGTATGGCGGTGATGGACTTGGGAGGCGGGCGAAGGAAAAAGGGAGACGCCATCGACCACAGCGTCGGCCTGATCATCCACTACAAAATAGGCGATCTGGTGCAGAAGGATACCCCCCTGTTCACCATCCACGCCAACGACCGGGAGGGACTGGCGATCGCCCGGGAGCGCGTGTTAGCCGCTCACACGTTTAGCGATAGCCCGGTCCAGCGGCTGCCCCTATTCTACAGACGCATCAGCGAATAGCGTCCGAGAGAGCGCTGACGCCAACGGTCCCCACACCTGCTGCAATTGCTGTCGTCAGCTTGAGCAGCAGATGTGGGGACCGTTGGGCGATCCGTCAGGCGGAAGGGGTGGGATTCGAACCCACGGTAGCCTATAAGACTACAACGGTTTTCGAGACCGCCCCGATCGTCCACTCCGGCACCCTTCCGAGATGGTCAACGCCGCCAACTATTCTACCACTATTTCCCATTTTTACCACCCGCCAATCTTGCGCATCCAAACAGGCTCAAATCATTTGAAATGGGTGCTTCAGCGCACTTTTATACGGCGATAAATCGCCTACTACGCGCTTGATCTCAAATGGCTTGATCTCAAATGAAATGAAGCGCATCCAAATCATACGAGGGGGACAAAATATGAAAGTCAGTACAGTATCTGAGATGCGGGAATTGGATCGAAAAGCGATTGAGGAACTCGGCATCGCGGAAGAGCTTCTGATGGAGAACGCGGGCCAGGCGGTGTATTTTGCGTTGCTCAACGAGTTCGGCGTCGCGGGTAAGCGATTCGTGGTCTTCTGCGGGTTGGGCAACAACGGCGGGGACGGACTCGTCGTAGCGCGCAAGATCCACTCCAGCGGGGGGATGGTCAAGGTCTTCATCCTGGGCGACCCGGGTAAGTTCAAAGGCGCGGCGAAGCTAAATTTCGACATCGTCTCCCGGCTGCCCATTGAGGCGCGCCGGATCGAATCGGCCGGGGAAACGCAGGCAGAGATCGCCCACTGCGATTGTATCGTGGACGCCATCCTGGGCACAGGTCTCACCCGCGAGGTCGCAGGGCTGTATCACGACGTCATCGAGCGGATCAACGGGAGCGGCAAGCGGGTGTGCAGCGTCGACATCCCCTCCGGCGTCCACGGCGACACGGGCAAGGTGATGGGCGCGGCGATCCAAGCGGACGTCACCGTCACCTTTGGCCTGCCCAAGATCGGCAATCTGCTCTTCCCGGGATACGACCTGGGCGGGAAGCTGTACGTCTCGCACATCTCCTTCCCGCCGAGTATGTACGACGCGGATAGGCTCAAGATCGAGATCAGCCCGCCGGTCGAGATTCCGCCCAGGGACAGAGACGGTCACAAGGGCGACTTTGGCCAGGCGCTGTTCATCGCCGGGGCCGCCGGTTACCTTGGAGCGCCCTATTTCGCCGCCTCGTCCTTTCTGAAGGCCGGCGGCGGCTATTCCCGCCTGGCGGCCCCCCGATCCATCGTGCCCTTCATCGGCAACAAAGGCGGCGAGATCGTCTTCCACCCCCAGACCGAGACCGATTTGGGGAGCATCGCCCGCCAGAACAAGCCCGCCTTGCTGGCGCTTTCCGAACGGATGGATATGGTCATCATCGGCCCCGGCCTGTCCCTGGACCCGGAAACCCAACGCTTGATTCGTGAGTTAACCACAGAGATCGACAAGCCGCTCCTCATCGACGGCGACGGCATCACGGCGGTGTGCGAGGATTTGGCGGTCATCAAGGGACGACAGGCGGAGACCATCCTCACCCCGCACCTGGGCGAGATGTCCCGAATGACCGGGGCAAGCGTGCGCGAGATAGATGATGACAAGATCGACGTCCTGCGGCGCACGACCGCCGAGTTGAACGCCGTCATCGTCCTCAAGGGCGCCCACTCGCTGATCGGCCACCCCGACGGGCGTGTGTTCGTCAACACCAGCGGGAACTCGGGCATGGCCACGGCGGGGTCGGGGGACGTGTTGACGGGAACCATCGCCGCCATGTTCGGCCTGGGGCTGCCCCTGCAAGCCGCTGTCAGGCAAGGCGTGTTCGTGCACGGGCTGTCCGGCGACCTGGCGGCCGAGGATAGGGGAAAGGACGGCGTCACCGCCCAGGATATCCTGGACTATCTGCCGCCGGCGATGAAGATGATCCGGCGCGGCCTGGGTGAAGCGCTTCGGGAGCGCTACGCAGTCGACCGGGTGATATAGGGCTAACCGATGAAAACTTGTGGGGACGCGACATTTCGCCCAGCCGCCTGGCGACGGCGTTTCGCTATCGTTCTCTTTTTCGCAGGCTGGCGAAGAATGTCTCCAGCAGGGCCTGTGATTCTTCGGCCAACACCCCGCGCGTGACAGCGACCTGATGATTGAACCGCGGATCGCGCAAAATCTCGACGACGGACCCCGCCGCGCCCATCTTGTCGTCGTCGGCTCCATACACCAGTCGAGGCAACCGGGCCAAAACCATCGCTCCCGCGCACATCGGGCATGGTTCCAACGTGCAATATAGAATCACATCGGAAAGCCGCCACCGGCCGAGCGCGCGAGACGCTGCGCGCAGGGCGATCATCTCGGCGTGGGCGGTGGGGTCAGCGTCAACCTCCTTGCGGTTGCGCCCCCGACCGACAATCTGACCTTCGTAAACGGCCACCGCCCCGATGGGAACATCCCCGTGCCGTATCGCTCGCTTCGCCTCTGCCAACGCTTCGCGCATCCAGGCGACGTCGCTCTCGTGTCTCAAGTTGCTCACCGCGGTATTATAACATGAGGGATGCGGCGCAGCAATACAACTCCGCCCCCGGCGCGCTCCCGGCGCGCTCCCGTTGACAATTGATAATGAGGCGGTATAATCGGCTCGTTGCCAACCCGCCAAACGAGCGGTGGTTAATCAAAAGGGTGTGTTTCAAATACTTTGAGCGTTGTTTGTAGTGCGGGCGCTA
>DAOTUC010000001.1:0-22509 GCA_034437315.1 Anaerolineae bacterium | reverse complement strand
ACGGCGCTGACCCTGGCTCCCACCAGCGAGATCACCTGGAGCGGCGCGATCACCGCCGGCCACACGCTCACCTGGACGTGGAGCGTCACGCACAGCGGCGACTATGGGGTCGTGATCGCCAACACCGCCACGTTCAGCAGCACGTATCAAACGGACCGAGCGACGGCCGAGTTCCAGGTCATACCGACTTACGTCATCACGCCGACGGCGGGCGTGGGCGGCAACATCAGCCCGGACACACCGCAGACCGTGGTCCAGGGGGATGACGTCACGTTCGGCATCGCGCCGACGACGGGCTATCACATCGCCGACGTGCGGGTGGATGGCGGATCGGTGGGCGCGGTGGAAACACACACCTTCCACCAGGTCGCCGCCGATCACACCATCAGCGCGATGTTTGCGCTGGACGAGCACACGCTGAGGGTGGACCGTGATGGTGAAGGCACGGTGACGCGCGCGCCGGACCAGGACACCTACCTCCACGGCGAGGTGGTCACACTCACGGCGGAGCCGGCGACTGACTACCAGTTCGATGGCTGGACGAGCGATGATCTGGCCGACGCGGCGAATCCGGCCCAGATCGTGATGGACGCCGACAAGGTCGTCACGGCGACGTTTGTACCCGCTCCCATCGAGAACACCGCGCCCACGATCTCTGCCATTGGCAACCAGGTAACCGCCATCGGGACCCCCACCGGGCCGATCTCGTTCACCATCGGCGATGCAGAGACCAATCCGGCTGTGCTCTCGCTCACGGGGACCTCATCCGACCCGGAGCTTGTGCCTGAATCCAACCTCGTCTTCAGCGGCAGCGGCGCCGACCGCGCGGTGACGGTCACCCCCGCCGATAGGGCATGGGGTACTGCTACCCTTACCATCACGGTCAGCGATAGCGAGCTGACGGACAGCGAGAGTTTTGTGCTCACCGTGACACCTCATCAAATTTATCTACCGCTGGTGTTGCGCGACGAAAGCTGATCCAAGTGCCCGACCTGGTGGTGACGTGCATCGGAACCGAAAGTCAGGACATCCAGGTGGTGATAGGGAATCAAAGCAATGTCCCGTGCTTGGTGAGTTCTGGATCGATTTGTACGTAAATCCCACGGAAGAGCCGCGGGCGGTCAATAAGCTCTGGGAGAGCCTGGGGACACAGGGGACATCCTGGGATGTGACGATGACGATCCAGCCTGGTGAGATACTCACGTTGACCGTGGGGGAACCATACTACCACGCCGAGTACAGCCAGATCAGTTGACCGCTGCCAGCCTGCTGCTTGATCTGACGGCGTCGGGCGCGCTGCACCTGGTCGGCGCCGCTCAGCGCACCATCGACGACGTCCCGCCCGGCGAGAAGTATCTCATCGGTGGAGGACAACCACGAGAGTTGTCCCTACGAGGTTACGCCTATGACGAGAGCGGCGTGGAGGAAATCCAGATCGAGTTAAGCGCCCCCGGCGGCGTCACCGAGACAGTTCTCTGCCCGGACGCCCAGCCCCACGACGGGCGTTGGGCCTGCCCGTGGGACGCCAGTGGGCTCGACGATGGGACCGAGATCGAGTTCCGGCTTCGCGCCGTTGATCGCTTCGACCAGACGAGTGGATGGAGCGCCTGGCAGCCGTTACGTATCGACGATGCCCCGCCGATGGTCACGTTGGACGTGGCGGCCACCGGCGTCGCCTCCGGCAGCCTGGTGCAGGAGAGCGCGTTCACCCTGGTGGGCGACGTGACCGACGACGGCGGCGTGGACGACGTGCAGGTTTGTGTAAATAGCACGCTAGTCGAAGAGGGCGGCTGCGCGCCGGCGACGCTCAAGCCGGAGAATGGCTTGCCGGTGGTGACAGTGGCGGACGTACCGACGGAGACGATCGCCATTGACACCCAGGTCACGTGTGGCGTCGCCGAAATTACGCGCACCTTCTGGATCAGCGAGCGTTTCGCCGTCGGTCAGGTGAGCCTGGACTTCAGCGCCGCCCACGACCGGCGTGACGATCTTGTGGTGGTGCTGGAATCGCCGGCCGGGACGCAGGTGCAGGTGCTGGGCGACGATGGGATCACGGAGACGGACTACCGCAACGTCGCCGTGTCCCTGGACGACGCCGCCCCGGCGGGCCTGTTCGATGCCCGGGGCGACGATACCCTGGCCCTGCTCTACCGGCGGCCGGCGCGGCCCTACGATCCCCTGCGGACCTTCCGCGGCGAGGATGCAGCGGGCGCGTGGACGCTGCACATCTGCGACGCCGATCCAGACGAGCACGACGGCGTATACCAGCGCGGGCGTCTGGCCCTTACGCCCCGGCATGGCGCAGCCACGGTGGGCCGCTGGACCTACCAGGCGTCGGTGGGCGATACGCCGATGGACTACGTCTCCCGCACGTTCACGATCAGCGCCGGGGACGTCGTGGGCAACCGTAGCCGCGACCCCGAGACCGGGACCCTGATCTGGGATCACACTCGGCAACTCAGCGTGTGGGTGGACAACGTGGCCCCGGTCATCACGATGACGGGCACCCTCACGCGACCCGTAACGCTGACCGAGGTTGAGCTAGGGGAGACGACGACCATCCTGAGCGGCACAGTCAGCGACGGCGGCCCGACGACCGAGGTCTTCGTTCACGTCCAGACACCGGCCGGCGAGACTCACAAGCGACAGGTGGCGCGGGAGGGGGAGCGTTGGTGGATCGATCTACGGCCTCTGATCAACGGGAGCTACACGCTGTGGGTCAACGCCCGCGACCTGGCGGGGAACGTCACCAGCGTCGGCCCGTTCGAGATGACCACGCTGCGGACGGTCTATCTGCCGTTGGTGCTCAACAACTTCTCGTCAGAACGACAATCGCGCGTTTACCTGCCGTTGATGCTCAAAGAACGTTAAGAGAGTCTTAAATACAATACCCGTGAATGAGTGTCGACTCAATCACCTTATGGGTAGTAGGGCGTTTTCAGAAAAATAATTCTCCCACCTGCTCCCGCTGGATCGTCAGATCCAGCAGCTAAACGAGTCATATTCGGTCTATTTCGCCACTTTTGGCCTGGATCTGGCGATCCAGGCCGAGCGAAATGGGAAGTTTTAAATTCTGTAATTACCTAGGCCAACCCCCGTTGGCCATTTCTGTGCTAAAACTGCCCAACAGGGGTTGGGCTCCTACCCAGGAATATATTTCATTCACGGGTATTGGGGCTAAACCCCAGAGAACCTCCAGGGAAAAGATTATAAGCCGGTTAAAATAGGCTGTCAAGATAACGTGAGAATGACCACGAGAATGATACGGCAGTTTGACCAAAATCGCTTTCTTTGGTATACTTCCGTGCAAGCCGGAGTGGCGGAACAGGCAGACGCGCGCGACTCAAAATCGTGTGGGCTTGACCCATGTGGGTTCGATTCCCACCTCCGGCATTTTTCTAAATAGCTCTATTGGCTCTATCGCGGCGTCCGAGGGCGGATATGCGCCCCGCGACGCCGTTTTTTTATAGGCCATCTCCAGGAGGGAACGGTGAGCGAGCAAACGCGCTCAGATTCTATCGCTATTCCAAAATGGATGATCAAAATCGGCGCTGGTGTTGTGCTGGGGCTGGCGCTGGGATTCGCCATTGGGTGGGGGCTGTGGCCGGTCGAATACCACAACACCACGCCCGACGTCTTGCGCCAGGATTATCGAGACGATTACGTCGTGATGACGGCGACCGCCTACGGCATCGACGGGGATCTGGCGCGGGCGGGGGAACGGTTAGCGCTGCTCTCTCCGACGGATCCAGCGGCCCCGGTGGTGGAACTGGCGGAGCGGCTCGTCGAGACGGACGGCAGCCAGCGTAACATCATCTACCTGATCTACCTGGCGGAATCGTTGGACGCGCTCACCCCGCCCCTGATTCGCTACCAGGAGCAACAGGGATGAGACGCTTCATCGCTCACTTCATCACTCAATGGTGGGCGCTCATCCTGGGGCTGGCCATTGGATTGACGGGAGGGCTGATGTACACCTGGTCCATCAACCCGGTCGAGCTCGTCAACACCGATCCGGCGCTGCTGCGGGTCGATTATCGGCGGGAGTGGGTGCGCCTGGCGGCCCTCTCCTACGTGGCGACGGGGAATATGGAGCGGGCGAGGTCCCGATTTAAAACTGTCGATTCCGAGACCGTCGAGGACGCGCTAAGCGCCTTGATCGAGGAATACGCCGCCGCTGGCCGTCAGGCGGAGACGCTGCGCAGTCTGACGACGCTGGCCCAGGCGCTGGACGTCCAGACGCCGGCGATGCTGGTCTATCTCGGCGCGATCTCGCCCACCGCTCGCCCCCCGACCGAGACGCCGACGAGCGCGCCAACGCCGACATCCACATCGTCGCCGACGCCCACACCGCTCCCCTCCCCAACGCCGACCCGCCGGCCGACCCTCGCTCCCACAATCACGCCCACGATCACGCCTACATCCACCCGGCGCGTCGAATCCCCGCTTAACACGCCGACGCCCCGACCAACCGCCCCTCCAACGCCGACGCCTCCGCTAATCGCGCGCCTGCAACTGGTCGAGCAGGAACAGATTTGCCAACCGGATCAAGTGTTGCGCATTGAGGTCGTGGTGCAGGACGAGCGTGATCGCGGCGTGACCGGTATGATCATCTGGCTGATGTGGTCCGGCGGGGCCGACCGGGCCGTGACAGGACTGAAGCCCGATCTCGGCGCCGGATACGTCGATTTCAGCGTCGAACGAGGCGTGAGCTATTCGGTGGGCGTGGGAGAACTGGGCAGGCCTCTGGTCGCCAATCTGCAAATCGAGCGCTGCCCGGCCGAGAGTGGTCGCGGGATGGTGTTCGGTTCGTGGCGCTTGACCTTCGCGCCCCCTCCGCCCGATGATTGAAAGCACGGTTCAAGCGCCATTCATCACACCGATGGGCGTTTTTACTCGCCGCCCTGGTTGCTACGTCACTTCTCAGGTGGTATAATTCTTAAAACGGTTATCATTCGAGGGCCACTCCTATGCCATTTCTACTAGATTTTGTAACCTTGCTCACCGACACGCCGGGGAATTTGATCTATCACCTGGTGAGTGTGTTTGCCATTCAGATTATCCTGGCGACCGCCGTGGGCCATTGGCGCCGTCACCGACGCGAGCAGATGGCCCAAAAGCTATTGGCGCTCGGCGTGGGCCTGACGTTGACACGGGTGATCTTGATGATCGCGGCGATTCTAGGCCGGGCCGGCGCGCTGCCCGTCAACGTCGTTATCCCCCCCCTGGAACGGGCCCTGGATCTCTTCGTGATCCTGATCGTTTTCTGGGCTTTCACGTCCCCGCCCGCTCCCTACGAGCGGCTAGGATGGGGTTTGTTTGTGCTGCTACTATTCGCGACGCTGGGCCTTTACGGCGCCTTCGCGGTCCTGTGGCCCCCGGTCGAGACAACGAGCGCATTCTATGGGGAGTATTGGCAATCGACGGTCTGGGAGGCGGCCTCGGTCGCCCTGCTCGTGTTGGGCGTCGCGGTCAACCTGATCTGGCGGCGCGACGAAAATTGGAGCCTGCTCATCTCTCTGTTCACCCTGTGGTTGATCGGGCATCTCATGCAATTGACCGCGCCCTCCCCTGAATCGGCCCGACACGTCGCCGGCTACGTGCGGTTGGCGAATCTGGCGGCCCTCCCCCTATTGGCCAGCCTGGTATATCGCCAGGCGTTGAGGGCGTCCCTGCGAACTGACGGAGAGACCGGCCTGGAACTCATCAGCATATTGGGCGCCGTCCAGCACATTGAGGCGCTCCACGACATCGAAACAGCGATGCGCATGGCGGCCCCCTCCATCGCCCACGCGCTAGACGCCGACATGGTCGCCATCGGCCTTCCCGACCCCCATTCAGCCAACCAAACGGTCGAGCGCGTTCGCGTCGTGGCCCTGCACCCATCGACCGGCGCCACGCTGGTCGATCAGGCCCCCGCACTGCGCGTGACCGAATATCCCCCGTTGATCAAGGCGATGCAGAACAATGAATTGCAACGCTTCGACGCCCCGGTGGAAAACGCGGCTATCAAGGCGATGCACCGGCGGCTGGGCTTTGAGCGAACAGGGCCGTTGCTGCTCCAACCACTGCTCGACGGGGACGCCTTCCTGGGCGTGATCATGGCGGGTAATGTCACGACACAGCGCCCCTGGACGGTGGGCCGTGAGCAGATGTTCAAGGCGGTCGGTGTGGCGGTCAAAACGGCGTTAGTCAACGCAGCCTACCGGCGGGTCGCCGATCAGGAAGAAGCGTTACAAGAGGCGCGCGAGGCGGTCGAGCGGCAGGTTGAGAAATCAAAACAGTTGAAGAGCGAGTTGGCCCGCCAACGACAGCGGGCAGACGAACTCGCCACCAAATTGCGCTTGAGGGAAAAGGAGCAAGCCGCGCAGGGACAGACGGCGGACGAAGCGGCTATCTGGCACGAGGAATTGCACCAGTTGGCCGAGTCGCGAGCGGAGTTGGAGGCGGAACTGGCGCAATGGAAGGAGAAGGCCGAGAAACTGGCTCAATCCCAGGCGCGCTTGCAGGAGCAACTCTCTACCGCTCAGGACGAACTGCGGCGGATCGCGGAACAGCCGCCCCTGGAGGCCGAGGTCGCCAAATGGAAAGAACGGTCGAGGGAGCTGGCCCAATCGAACGAGACGTTGAAATCCCAGCTCGAAGAGGCGCGGGCGGAACTCCACGACCTGTACAGCCAAGAAGTGGAGGACGCCGTCAAGGCGGCAAAGGGAGACGCGGCCCCACACGGCATTCTGATCGGCGACGACGATGGAAATATCATTTTAGCCAGCCAGGGAGCGCGCCAGTTGATCGGCGAGCAATGGCCGGAGATCGAAAGCATGCGATTGGAGGACGTGTTTGACGACCCGCCCTGGCGCGAGGCGGTGACGGCGCTTTTCGGGCAAGAGACTCCGTCGGACGAGCCACTGATCGTCATACTCGACTTAAACGGCCATCAGGTGCGGGCCGAATTGTCACGAATTCCAGACATAGAAGGCGGGGTAGGCGCTTTGAGTGTGATGCTCTACCCGGAATTCGACATCGTGGATGAATCCGCGGCGGTGGACGATGGCCTGTCCAAGTTGGTGCAGGAATTACGCGCGCCGATGTCTTCAATCGTCGGGTATACAGGGACGTTACTGGCCGAATCGGCGGGCATTCTGGGCGAGACCCAGCGACAACTCCTACAGCGGATCAACATCAACGTCGAACGGATGAAGGGCGTGATCGAGGAGCTCGACAAGGCGACCATTGTAGAGACCGAGAGACCCACCGACCCCACCGGCGCAGTCGACGCCGCGCGCGTGATCGAGGATGCGGTGAGCGCTTTATCCACCCAATTGATGGAACGGGATTTGGACGTGGAACTCGACATCGATTCCCAGATACCGCCCGTCTCCACCGACCGCGACAGTCTCTATCAAATTATGATCCATCTGCTCTCCAACGCCAGCCTGGCCTCAAAACCGGGCAGCCAGATACAGATCCACGCCAATGTGGAAAAGTACGGCAACCACATACAGGATCTGCCGGACTATCTAATCGTCTCCGTGACAGACACCGGGCGGGGCATTGCGCAGGCGGATCAACGACGCGTCTTCCAGCGACTTTATCGCTCGGACAATCCCCTCATCGCCGGGTTGGGCGACAGCGGCGTGGGGTTGGCCGTGGCCAAAGCCCTGGTCGAGACGCACGGTGGGCGCATCTGGATAGAAAGCGAGATGGACGTGGGGAGCACGTTCAGTTTTATTTTGCCGCTGGCGCCTGATGAGGGAACCCAACGTTAGGGCCTAACCAATGCACGCAGAGATCTAAGTTTTATCCAAAGTCCAACCATCATAGAGTGAATGGCGCTTCGGAGCGTAGACGTGAACATACGGATACAGCCACAGGATAATTCCAATCACGAGATCATACAGGCGATCGCCAGCCTGGCGGTTATGCTGCTCAGCGTCGCGATGTTGCTGGGGAGCTTTTGGCTCAGTTGGCTCGATAGCGTGGACGTTCGCCGGCCGAGCGCGGTCGCCGAACGCTCGCCCACGCCTATATCCTTTTTCACGCTGACCCCATCCCCCACAACCACCCCCGCGCCCGCCACAGAGACGCCGCCGGACGAGACGGTCGCCCCGATTTCGCCAAGCCCCTCCCCTACCCCGGCCTCACCTATCGTTTCCAGTTGCGACCCGCCGCCCGGTTGGCGATTGCACACCGTGGCGCGGGGCGAGACGCTGTACAGCTTGGCCTTGCGCTCCAGCTCGACCGTCATCGCCCTGGTCGAGGGCAATTGCCTGCGCAGCTCGACCGTCTACGTGGGACAGGAAATCTACCTGCCCGCAGAAATCGCCGCAACCCGAACGCCAGAACCATGCGGCCCCCCGCGCGATTGGGTCAAGTACACGGTGCAACACGGGGACACCCTGTCATCCCTCTCCCGACGCTTTGGCGTCAGCATCCAACGCATTCGGCATGCCAATTGTATGTCGGATTACGTGCTCTACGTCGGCACGGTGATCTTCCTCCCGCCGCCCCCACCGCCGACGGCGACGCACACACCCCCTCCGCCGACCGGCACATTGACGCCCACGCCCACGTCCACCCCCACGCCCGGCGCGTCCCCGACCGGCGTCTGGACTTCCACACCAGCGACGAGCCCGACATTCACGCCGACGCCATATCCAACGTTCACCCCAACCACCACACCCACCGCCACGACGCCTACCACGACGCCGACCCCATTCCCCACCCACACCCTCACGCCGACGCTGGCTCCATCCCCCACCCACACGTCCACACCGACCCCATTCCCCACGTTTACGCCCACGCATACACCGACAGGCCCACCGACGCATACACCGACGAGCGCGCCGAGCGCCACAGCGACGCCGACGCCGCCCGCCACGTTTACGCCCACCCCCGATTCCTAAGATTTCGAGCACAACCTACCGGCTGTCGGGCGCGAAACGAAGCCCTCTTTTGAATTTGCTGGCGGCGATGGACACTTGTGGTATAATGACGTCTCATTTTGGTCTTGAGGATTTTTCTAAACAGGGGGAATGACTCGAGTTTTATGCCACGGCACATCAACCGCACGATTTCAGTGCTGACGATGACGCTCTTGTTGGTGTCGATGGTGCTGATGGGGCGTCGAATCGTCGCCACGTCGCCCGACGTGATCCACGCCTGGGCAACGTTGACCCCGACAATCACGCCATCGTCCACACCGACGCCGACGCCGACAAGCACTCCGTCTCCGACGCCCACCCATACCCCTATTCCCACACAGGAACCGACGATCACGCTCACATCGGCGCCGACCTCGACGCCGACGCCGACGCCGATGATTCTACCCCACGGGTCAGGCGCCGTCATCCTGACATCAACGACGATCCTATCCCAACCGTTGCCGATCCCATCGCCGATGCCCCTGGTGGAACAGGCGGACAATGTGCGCAACATCCTGCTCCTGGGCTCCGACCAGCCAGCGGTCAGCAGCGGCGGCCTGACCGACGTCATCATCATCCTCAGCATCAACCCCGACCTGCCAGCGGTCTCTATGCTCTCCGTGCCGCGCGATTTCTACGCCTGGATACCCAGCCATGGCTTCAACAAAATCAACACCGCTTACAACCACGGCGCGCGCCACGAATATCCCGGCGGCGGCCCTGGGCTGATCAAGGCGGTCATCGAATACAACTTCGGCATTCCCATCGATTATTACGTGCGCGTCGGGTTCAGCGGATTCATCAACATCGTGGACACCCTGGGCGGCGTAGACGTGGCGGTCGAGTGCCCCCTGTCGGACACATTCCCCGACCCCAGCGCGCCGGAGGAGCAGACCGACGTCGATTGGTTGCCCGGCATTCACCACCTGGACGGCAAACACGCCCTGTGGTACGCGCGCTCCCGCTGGAGCACGTCCGATTTCGACCGCAACCGACGCCAGCATCAGATCTTGCGCGGCCTGTACCGGCAAATTCTATCCCTGGATATGATTCCCAAAATTCCCCAACTCTGGGGAGCGATTCAAGAGAACGTGGCGACCGATTTGCAGTTGAACGACTTGCTCTATCTGGCTAACGTGGGCGCGCGGATGGATATGACGAACATCAAGAGCCGTTTCGTGGGGCGGCAGGTGTTGCGCTCGTGGACGGCGCCGAACGGCGGGGCTGTCCTGGTGCCCTACTACGAAGCGCTGGTTCCACTGGTAGAAGAGGCGGTGGCTCCGCCGGCCAGCGGGCGCGCAGCGCAGCGCGCTTTCCGGGTCGAGGTGTGGAACGCGACCCCCTATGGGGAGTTGGGTTTCGTGGCGGCCGAGCGGTTGCGCTGGGAGGGGTTCATCGTCACGAACATTGAGGCAGTCGAGGGAAACTATCCGCGCACCCAGATCGTGGATTACACCACCACGTCAAAGGGCTCGCCCGTCTACCGCATGATGAGCTTGTACCGGCGGGAGCGTGGCGACGTCGTCGCGGAACCGATGGAGGAACGGGACATCGACTTCCGCGTGATCCTGGGGAGCGATTATGACCCATGCGCGGCGACCAAGGCCTATTGGTACACCGGCGGAGAGGCGTTACCCACGCCGACGCCCCTGCCGCAGACGACGCGCATCCCGACGGCGACCCCCGTCGCAACGGAGACGCCGTCGCCTTGACAGCACACGGTTACGGCGCCGGATCGGTCGTCGGTTGGGTGAAGATCGCCAGCGGTTGGCCGTCCCCCTCGGCCCAGAAGGTCATATCGTTGATGGGATCGCCCGTAAAATCCATTAGCACCGTCCACGTGGCGCCGCCTTCCAAGGTATCGACCGGGTGAATGGACGAAGCGATGTGGTCATCTCCAGAGATAGCGGTGACCGTGATCGTCTGCAAGGGCGTGTGGAGGGCCATTTCACCGGCGGCTGAGTCCAGATCGAAGTTGTATTGGGTGAAGGTGCTCGTTCCCGCCGGTACGTAGGCGTAAAGTCGCCGTTCGGAAGCATCGTAGAGCGGCAACGTCCACTCGTAGGTATAGATGCGAACGCCAGCGCACGGCGTCGTACTGCTCACCGGATCGCCGCTCAAGCGCGCTTCGTAGATATTGCCGTCCGAACCGGTGAGCCCCTCGATCTTGATCCTGAATACCCGCTTGTTTCCTCGCAACTCTCCATTGCTCGGCGCGTAAGGGCCAAAGAGCGATCGCCATGCTTGGTCGTAATAGGCGTCCTCTCCAATCTCAATACTTGCCAACTCGCTGCTCCCGTATAACGTGTAGCGCATCGTCGTGCCACTGTTGTCCGGACGATGATCGACCATTCCTCCGGTGTCAGCGTCGTAGACGTGGAAGTAGAGGGAGGCGGTGCAGCTATCGGGTACCTCGAAATAGAAATCCTGCTCGTGATCGGGATCGCCGTCTGAAGGTGGAGCGGCTGGTCCAAAGGTGGAGACACGCCCGGTTTCCAACTGAGCGGCGGCCGGCTCGATGGCGGTGTAAGCTGGCGAGAGGATGCCGGATTGGCCATCGTCGTTGACGACCTGGAGCCCGTACACGCCGGACGGAATGCCGGCGGGCACGACGCCGTCCAGAGTAGCGCTCGTGGCGGCGCTGACATTGATGATGTAGTTTGCGCCACCGGAGAACAGGCGCGCGCTGGGGAACGGATCGGGGATGAAATCCTGCCCGGTGATAGTCACCGGGATGTCCTGGTTGTTCAACCCCTGGTCGGGATTGATGGACAGAACGACGGGCGGCGGGATAGGGATTTCGGTCGGTGTTGGAGAAGGCGTAGGCGTGTAGGTTGACGTTGGCGTAGGGCTTGGTGTGGGCGTATCGGTCGGCGTGGGCGTATCAGTCGGTTCGCTGGTTGGAGGGCGCGGCGGCAGCTCGGTGTGGGTCGGCATAGGTGTAGGTGTAGATGTGGGTGTAGGTGTGATAGGCGTTGGCGTAGAAGTCGGCGTAGAGGTCGGCGTAGGCGTCGATGTAGAGGTGCCGGTGGGCGTTGGTGTGGGCGTTGTGCTAGGCGTCGGTGTGGGGGATGGGGTCGGCGTGGGAGAGATTGAGAGTGTAGGCGTAGGCATTGGCGTATTGGAAGCGGAGGGCGCGCCGGTCAGCGTCGGCGTGGCTCCATCGGATGGCGACCGGGTGGGCGTTTCGGTCACACCCGCCACCGCAAAAGGCGTCGGCGTCAGCGAAGGGACAATCACGATCTCGCCGGAAGGGGTTTCACTACCCCAGGGCGGCCGGGTCATAATATCGTGGTCAATCTGGGGCTTCTCCGTAACGCCAACGGCATACACCGTCTCGTATGCCGCTTCGAGGTCAGAAGCCGAGAGCATGCTGGCGCCAACCCGCCATCTAGAGGGCGGTCTGACCGCGATCCAGGCGATCAATAACAGACAAAGAAAGCTCAATAACAGGAGCAGCAGCAGGAGTAACAATTCCCAGGGACGCCGGCCTTGCTTCTGTTCTTCTACCTCTCGTTTTTGAGGGACTAGCTCCTGGTCTGTCATAGGAATCACTCGTGATTGTTCGGCGTGAACACAAATTCGTCATAGCGCTCATCCGGCGCTATGGGGAGGATCACTCGGAAAGTGCTGCCCACATCCGGTTTGCTCTCGACTTCCATCCGCCCCCCATGGGCTTCGACGATGGCGTTAGAGAGATAAAGGCCGACGCCCAGCCCCCGTACGTCCTCCTCCGGCATATTGGTCACGCGATAGAAACGCTCGAAGAGATGCTCTTGATCCTTGGCGGAGATACCCACGCCGGTATCCTCAATTTCGAGGACGATGTCTTCATCCCGTTGGAAGAGGCGCAGCGCTACCGTTCCATCGGGCGGGGTATATTGCATCGCGTTGCGCACCAGGTGGATGATGGCCCAATGCAAGCGTCGGGTGTCGGCGGCGACGAGCGGCAGGTCGTCGGCGATTTCCACCTGGAGCGTCAGGTCCTTATCCTCTATGCGAGGCCCCCAGGATTCGACAATTTCGTTGATCAACGTCGATAACTGGGTGGTGCGCTTCAAAATGCCCAGCCGCCCGCTGGCTTCCATCTCCGAAAAGTCCAACAATTCACTGACCATCGCCATCAAGTCGTCGGTGTTGCGGTTGATGGTTTCCAGGAAGCTCATCTGGTCTTGCTGGAGGACGTCTTTGGTGGTCGCCATCAGCAGATCCGTATATCCCTTAATGGCGGTCAGCGGTGTGCGCAATTCGTGGGAGACGTGGGTAATGAAGGAATCCTTGAGGCGCTCCGCCTCCACCTCGGACGTCACGTCTCGCATCACGATGACCGTACCCAGTTTATCCCCTTCGTCGGTGAGAACGGTGGCGGAGTGGACGCTGATCGTCTTGTTGCCGACCTCGAAACGGCGATGGTCCAGCATCCATGGGCTCGCGACGTTCTCGATCTCTTGCTCGCGATCTATTGAGGAAAGGTCTCGCAAGGGGCCCATCATAAAATTGACGGACATTTCCTCCAGGAGTTCTTCGGCGGCTGTGTTCAGCGTGATGAGATTGCCGTCTAAATCCTCCAGCATGACGCCATCCCCCATACTGGAAAGGATAGCACGCATGCGGCCGATCGCCTCCTCCAGCGCATAGGTGCGTTCCGATAACCGCCCGGTCATCTCGTCGAAGGTATTGGCCAGGATGCCGATTTCGTCCTCGCTCTTGATGCCGGTGCGCTGTTCCAGATTGCCCTCAGCCACAGCTCGCGACGTGGTGACCAGGCTTCTCAGCGGACGGGTGATGCGCTGGGAAATGATATAACCGACGAGAATGACCCCGGCCATGCCCACGGTAAAGATCAAAGCGTAGGTGAAGCGACTGGCGGCGCTCGATTGGACGATGAACCCGGAGGGCAACGCGACGCCCAGCACAGCGATCGCTTCGCCCCCTATGTGCAAGGGCCCCCGGGCGAGGCGATACTGGAACCCGCGAATCTCGATCTCCTCTCCTCGCGTGATCTCGCCGCTTTTCAAAGCCTCCTCGAACTCCGAGGGAGAGATGCTGAGGCTCTTGAGCAGGGCCTCGACATCATCAGGACGTTCGATCAGCGTAAAGGTCGAGCCTACCGCTTGCCCGCCATCAAGATAGATGACAATATCAACCAGCGAACTCGTCTTGAACGCGGGCAACGATGTGTCCAGGGATGTGCCCACAACGATGACGCCCACCATCCGCTCATCCAATGGAACGGGTATGGCTGTGAGGTGATAATAGCGCCCATCGGCCGGGTGTCTTCTCAGGCTGCGCTTGGGGAATGCGTCCGGAGTTGCGGTTTCGAGAAGTTGACGGACAATCCACAGATCCTGGACCTTGAGCTCTTCCTGGACGAATCTATACCCCCCGTCATCCCCCATGATCATGTGAAGCGCCTCTCGCCCCTCCGCATCAAAGATCATCAGGCACTCTACATTCCGGCTCGACGCCGTCGACTGGGCGATAAAAACAACCTCGTCCCAATCTCCTTCCGCCAGGGCTCCTCTCAATCCGCTGGTAAAAGCGATCGCGCGGGCGGCGCTCCAATGGCCTTCTTCCTGTTGGACGAAAAGGTCGGAGACGGAGCGGCCCGCTTCGAGGAGTTGGTTGGTCAGGCGCTCGTCCAGGGAACCGGAGACCAGGCTGGTCACGATGAAGGTGCCGATGGCGGCCACGATGAAGGTGAGCAGCAGATAGGGGATGATAATTTTATTACGTATGCGCGAAAGGAAGAATCGCCGCAGGCGCTGTGACCAGCTTATAGTCCCTCTCAATGGTTGCTCGTCGCTCACTGGCATCTCTCCAATCGACTGACAGTATCTGGATAAGGGTGAGAAATATGAGCGTCGTACAGTTCGCTTCAGGAGCTTGCGAAATAAGCCAACGCCCGGCGGACGCTCTCTTCGACCGATAGCTCCTCGCCGCGGGGCAGGCTCTGCACCGCTGCTTGGGCCTCGGCCAAACTAAATCCTAAGCCGGTCAAGGTATCAACGACCTGTAACTGCCGGTGGTCCACACCGGCGTCGCTCAGCATTGGCGCGCCCTCCGCTTCCGCAAACGTGATCTTATCCTTCAGGTGAAAGATGATGGCTTTGGCCGTTTTAGGCCCAATGCCGGGCGTCCTGGTTAGAATTTGCGGCTCGTCTTGCGCCACCGCTTGCCGGAAGATGTTCGGCGTAAGCGTGCTGAGCAAGGCCAAAGCGACTTTGGGGCCTACGCCTGAGACGTCTAAAAGTAGTTTAAAGAGCTTTAACGCATCCTGGGTCAGGAAACCGAAAAGCGAGAGATCGTTTTCACGCACGTGCAGGTAGGTGTACAACTCGATAGGTTTCTCCAACCCGCTCAATTGATCCAGGACATCGGTGGAGGTTTGAACGTGAAATCCAACCCCGCCGCACCGGACGACGACGTGATCCTCTCCAATTTGCCATACGGTTCCGCTGAGTCGGGCGATCATAACCGGTTCATCCGCTCCATCACGCGGTCTGCGCCGGCGCCAACGTCAAGAGTCGCGCCGAATGAAGGTGACAGATAGCGACCGCCAATGCGTCGGCGGCGTCGTCCGGGCGCGGCGTCTCCTGAAGCCCCAGCAACAGGCGCACCATCTCTTGCATCTGGGCCTTATCCGCGTTCCCATAGCCGGTGATAGCCTGTTTAATGGCCAGCGGTGTATACTCAGCCACTGTCAGGCCGGCGTCGGCCAACGCCAGCAGGGTGACGCCCCGGGCGTGCCCCACGCTCATCGCGGTGCGCGCGTTGCGACTGAAAAATATCTCCTCCACCGCCGCCGCGCCGGGTTCCCATTCGAGCGCTAACTCGTGCACAGCCCGGTAAATGGATTGTAAACGTTTGGTCAATGGATGATCGGAAGGGGTGCGAATGACGCCATACGCCAACGGTTCCGCGTCGCCCCGGCCTTCCTCGACCACGCCATAACCGGTAATCGCAGTGCCTGGATCGATGCCGAGTACACGCATCTACGCTCCGGAAGCGGCTTCGTACTGGGTCATCACGTCATCGCTGATTTCCAGGTTAGAGAAGACCTGCTGGGTGTCGTCCAGATCCTCCAATTCGTCGATGACGCGCATGACTTTGAACGTGTCCTTTGACGTTAATTCGATGGTCGCATTGGGCACCATCGCCAGTTCAACCGACTCGGTCTCAATGTCAGCATCCTCTAACGCCTTATTCACAGCTTGCAGGTTGGTGGGAGCGGCGTAGATTTCGATCATATCATCCCCAAAGATGACGTCTTCGGCGCCTGCCTCGACGGCGACGTCGAATATGGTCATTTCGTCGCTCTGGGAAGCGGCGTCGGGCGCGATAGCGATATAGCCCTTGCGCTCGAATTGCCAGGCGACCGCGCCCGCTTCAGCCATGTTACCGCCCTGGCTCGACAGGACGCGCCGGATGTCGGCGACGGTGCGATTCTTGTTATCGGTGAGCACCTGTATCAACAGGCCTACGCCATTGGGCGCATAACCCTCGTAAACTTCCTCGACCAGCTCGCCGCCCTTGAGTTCCCCTGTTCCCCGCTTGATGGCCCGTTTGATGTTATCCTTGGGCATGTTGGCCTCTTTGGCCTTATCGACAGCGATGCGGAGAGCAAAGTTCATCTCGGGGTCTCCGCCGCCTTCGCGGGCCGCGACGGCGATCTCTCGAGCCAGGCGGGTGAAGAGTTTGCCCCGCTTGGCGTCGTTGGCTGCTTTTTTCCGTTTAATCGTTGACCATTTACTGTGACCAGACATTATCCTTCTCCTGAATAGGCGAATGAACGAGGGAATCGCGAGTCGAGCTCGGCGTCAAAGCCCGCGCCTGCTAATGACGCGCGATCCACCGTTGTTATGATTGCATAGAGACTCTTAAATAATGCGCCTAATCGGCCCGAGGACGGGCCTCTGAGCGAATTTTTAAATAGTCTCTATATGAATTATACCACCGTGAGGGCAAATTGCACAAGCGGCCCACTAAGCGGGCGCTTCAATACAACACAAGAACGGAGGCTATCCGCCCCCGCCCTGTTTCACCCACTCTCCGAGACAACTGCCGATACAATCGCGCTGCCCACAGAGGAAGGTTTCGATATCCATCCGGCGTTTGCCCGCCAGTTGGACTTCTTCCAGACGCAGCGCGCCTTCGCCCGTGGCGACGGCGACAGCGCCATCGCCCAGAGCGCATACTTCGCCCGGCGGCGCTTCTACCCTCCATTCTGGGAGCGGTGTGGCTCGTAAAATCTTGAAACGTTTGTCGTGCAGTGTGGTGTATGCGCCGGGCCAGGGTGTGTACGCCCGTATCTTCCGCGCCAACTCGACTGCCGGACGCGACCAGTCGATCTCAGCCTCCGATTTCTGCACCCGATCGGCGAAGGTGGCCGTTGTCTCATCCTGCGGCCGGGGGGTGATCTTGCCGGCGACGTAATCAGGCAATATCTCGATGAGGAGCGCCGCTCCGGCTTTAGCCAGCCGATTCTCTAACGTTTCCCAGGTGTCGTCGGCGCGAATGGGTTCTTCTCGTTGGGCGAGGATGGGGCCGGTGTCCAATCCCACGTCCATCCGCATAATGGTCACGCCGGTAACCTCATCCCCGGCGATGATGGCCGCTGGCGTCGGCGCGGCCCCCCGCCATCGGGGCAACAACGAGGCGTGGACGTTGACGCAGCCATACAGCGGAAGGTCAAGCACCGCCGGCGGTAGAAGCTGCCCGAAGGCCGCCACGACGATCACGTCGGGTCGCCAGGCTTTGAGTCTGGACAGGGCCTCGGGCGTGTGCATGGACGCGGGTTGAAACAAAGGCAGATCGTGTTGCAGCGCCGCATGCTTGACTTCCGACGCTTTCAGTCGCTGATTGCGCCCGGCCGGTCGATCGGGCTGGGTGACGACGCCCACGACCTCGACGAACGTCGCATCGACCAGGGCTTCGAGCGTCGGGAGCGCGAAATCAGGGGTCCCCATAAAGACCACGCGGAGGGTTTCTAGGTATCTATCCATAACAGGCAAATTGTATCATAGGATAAGGCTGGGGGCAAATCGAAATCCATTTCGGCGATATGAATGATTGACGAGATGTGTTTCAGACGATTTGGGACACGATCCGACCTTCCGCGGCGGCGTGGAGCGCATACGCGGGCATCAATCAGCGGCCAATCCACTCGACGACAACGACGATCAAGGGCGCTATCACGATAGCCGGCAGGAGATTGCCTGCTCGGATTTTCTTGATCTCCAGCAGCCCAAATCCCAGCGCCAGCATCAAGACGCCGCCGGTAGCTGTCATCTCGGCGACCATGGGATCGGTGAGAAGAATATCGGCCAGGCCAGCCCCCAGTGTCAACGCGCCCTGGTAGAGAAAGACGGTGAGCGCGGAAAAAATCACACCCGGCCCCAGCGTGGACGCGAAGGCCAGCGCCGCGAAACCATCCATCGTCGCCTTGACGGCCAGCAGGGTATAGTTGCCGCTTAATCCATCCTGAATCGCCCCCAAGATGGCCATCGGGCCGACGCAGAACACCAGGCTCGCCGTCAGAAAGGCCTGGCTGAAGCGAGTTGTGCTCACACGGTCGACCGTTTGTTCTTCATCCGTATCGCTGGACGCGCTGCGTTGTTCGAGCCAGCGCCCCAACCGGTTGATCCCCCGCTCAATGCGCAGCAATTCTCCCGCGACGCCTCCCAGCAGCAGGCTGCCCAAAACAATGAGGACGTTGACCGTTTCGAGGGAAAGCTGCACGCCAATGACGAGCGTTAACAATCCCAGCGCGTGCATGATAGTCGCGCGCATCCTTTCTGGCAGGCGGGCGCCCAATAGCGCGCCTAGCGCTCCACCTATCAGCACGCTGATGACATTGATGAGAGTGCCTGTACCAACCATAAGGATCCTTTGATGCATCTTTAGCCGAAGGGTAAACAGCATCAATTTTACCATAACCCACAATTTCATACAATTGGATGTCACAGGAAGCTCTTGACTTGGGGGCTGAAAATGTTATCATTCTTCTATTATTCAATACGCTCTAAACGTGCTTACGGTGCGCATCAGGATCCCCATGTATCTGGAACCATCCATTCGTAGAAAGAAAAAAAGGCGTTCCTCACCCGTTCGCATTGTGATTTTGCTCGTTCTGATCGCAGCCGGTCTATACGTCTACGTCAACATCAAGCGGGAACAAATCGAACAACCCTTCGTTCCCAATCCCACCCCCACCCGCTCGGCCGCCTCCTATATCACAGAAGCTGAGAGATTGTACCTGCGAGGCGAGATGACGCGCACGATCGCCGCGTACCGGCAAGCGATAGCCCTCGAAGCAACCAACGTCGCGCCTTACGCGCCGCTTTCGCGCCTACTGATTCTCAAAGGTGAATTGAGCGAAGGTACACAGCTCGCCCAGCAGGCGACCGAGTTAGCGCCGAACGACGCGAGGGCCTGGGCGGCGCTGGGCATGGCCTACGATTGGAGCGGCAACGTGCTGGAGGCGATTGAGACTTGCCAGAAGGCGATCGAGTTGGATCCAACCTATGCGGAGGGATACGCCTATCTCGCCGAGGCTTACGCCGACGCTCAGCGCTGGGCGGAGGCGGTCGATGCAGCCCAGACCGCGCTGGAGCTGAACGATCGGAGCGTAGACGTACAACGTAACTACGGCTACGTTCTGGAAAGGCAAGGCAACTATTGGGGCGCGTTAGAGGCCTACGAGCGCGCCCTGGACATTCATCCCCGGTTGATCCACCTCCACATTGCCGTCGGGCGGAGCCATCGTCGCCTGGGCGACATCAACGCGGCTTTAGAAAGCTTCAAACAGGCGGTGGAGATCGATCACACAAGCGCGGTGGCCCAATTCGAGTTAGGATGGACGTATCTCATTGATCTGGGCGACTATCCACAGGCAGAGGTGCACCTGGAAAAGGCGACTGAGCACAACCCCCAGTTCAGCCGAGCCTTTGGCGCGCTTGGCATTACATACTGGTCACGGCGCAACTACGAATACGCCATACCCGCTTTTCAAAGAGCGATTGACCTGGCTATGGTCGACCTGCGCCGCGCAGCCCACTCATTTTACGTCACATTAGAGACGAGCGACGCCGCTCACACCACCCCCTCGAACCGAATCGTGATGCTGGGCAAGTTTGATCTGATCCTCGACGAAAACGAACAGGCGCGACTACAGGCCAATATCCAGCCCGAAGGGCCAGAGACCGGCAAGGAGAGTTGGCGTAACGCCAGGGGAACAGCGCTCCTGAATTTCCAGGATGGGACATGCGTCATAGAACTATCCAACATCCCCCGGGCGCCTGCAGGAGCGTCTTACTATGGATGGATAGAGGGGATGAGCACCTTAGCGGGGACACCGGTGAGCGCCGGTCGCCTGCACGTGAGCGCCGACGGCAAGGTCAAAGAGGAATTCGAGATTGGGCTGGTGCGCGGAGCGCCAATCGAGTACTTCTACACCCTGGGGTTAGCCCAATTTTACCTAGGAGATTACGACGAGGCCTGTCCCTTGTTCGAGGCGGCGCTCCAGATCGATCCAGAGGACGCCAATGCATTGGAGGGTCGCCGGATGTGCCAATCCGTTCACTGAATTCTGTGGCAAGCGCGTCTGGCCCTGGCCCATTGGCCTACGTATATATTGCAGCTAGCTACTGAATGTGGTAAAATTAAAACAGAGTGAGATATGGTGACCATCAACGTCTTCGACCGCGTGCTAAAGATACTGGCCCGTAACTACGCGGGCAGCTTTCTCCAACTGTTGCTGCCCAATGTGTCGCTGCAACTGGTGGGCACACTGGAAAACGTCGAGTTGTCCATCCCGGAAGAGCGGGTGGATTTCGTGCACCGGGTGTTATGGGAAGAGCAAGAGTATCTCTTGCACATAGAGTTCCAGAGCGAGCATCGCGCCGATGTGCCAGAGCGGCTCTTCATCTATTCCGCACTGTTGACAAAACAGATGGGACTGCCGGTGATCACGCTGGTGGTCTACCTGACGCGCAGGGAAACGCCCTTGCCCGAGGCGTATCAGGTGCAGGTTGGAGACGAGACGCTCAATCGTTTCGAGTATCCGGTGGTGCGCCTGTGGGAATACGCCGACGAAATCGCGGCCGGTCGTTGGCCGGAATTAGCCCCCTTGCTGGTCGTGTTGGTACGAGAACCGGACGAGGGGACATTGGCGCGGGAACGAGAGCTGATTTTACAGGAGCGAGAATCGCAAAAACGGGCCGACTTATTAGCCTGCGCTGTGACAATTGGCGCGCGCCATTTCGACAGAGACTTTCTGTGGAAATTCTTCCGTGAGGAGGCAAAGATGATTAAAGAGTCAATTTTCATCGATGAATGGTTGGAGGAAAAGCTGGAGGAAGGGCTTCAGCGAGGTCTCGAGCGAGGTCTCGAGCGAGGTCTCGAGCAAGGTCTTGAGCAAGGTCTTGAGCAAGGTCTCGAGCAAGGTCTCGAGCAAGGTCTTGAGCAAGGAATTCACAAGGAAAAACATCGATCCCGGTGGTTGATCCTGATGCGCATTCTACGCCGACGTTTTGGTGAATTGCCATTAAGCCTGGAGGAACAATTAGAATTGTTGTCGGCGGATGAATTGGACACCTTATTAGATCTCGCCCTGGACGTACCAGATTTAGAAGCATTCAAAGCTCGGATGAATGAGATTACGCACGATAATCTCGTTGCAGCATAGAGGTGATATATGCAATTCATGATGACAATCTTGGCGGCCGCCGGCGCTTACCTGATCGGTTCGATCCCCATCGGCCTGCTGTTGGTGCGATTGAAGACGGGAAAAGATGTGCGTGACGTAGGCAGCGGGCGCACCGGCGGCACCAACGTCTTTCGCGCCGCCGGCCCTACAATCGCAGTTATTTCGATGCTGGGGGATTTCGCCAAAGGATGGTTAGCGGTCTGGCTGGCGCGAACGATTGTCGGCGCGCCGGTCGCCGAGGCCTTGGCCGGCATGCTGGCCATCACGGGGCACAACTACTCCATTTTCATCCGCTTCGACGGCGGCGTCGGCGCGATCACGACGGTCGGCAGCGCGACCGCGTTATGGCCTGGAAGTTTTCCTTTCCTGGCGATGATGGGCATTCCGATGGTCTACATCACCCGGCACGCTTCGGTGGGGTCAATGTCAGTTGGACTGTTGCTCCCCATCGTGTTTATCCTGGGCGCCTGGTTCGGCGATCTTCCCAGCGCTTATTTGATTCACGGCATAGGCGCGCTGTGCCTCATCTCCTGGGCGCTGCGGCCCAATATCAAACGCTTGAGATCGGGAGAAGAACGGCGCGTCGTGATCGACAAACACGAGTAACGGAGAAAACCGCCTCAATTTCAACGAAAAACTTCGCCAATGAGTGCGAGTGAGTGTGTGTGTGAGAGAGTGTGTGTGTGTGTGTGTGAACGAGAAAGAGAGAGTCTTCAGGATTTTGCATGGCCCATCATAGACCCTAAAGGCTGACTTTTACGTATAACTTTTCTGCTGACTTCTGGTATTTGTGCTATTTTCACTGCATGCAACCTCCAGGCAACAGTCCACCTGACTGGAAAGCCCCCTGATGCAGATTGAAATGCTTGAGGGTAT